>JAYVFV010000175.1:0-10023 GCA_043772885.1 Flavobacteriales bacterium | reverse complement strand
AATTCACACCACCATGAAAGTAAACTTCTAAATTCGGCCAAAGTTCATAAAGATGGGTATTGTTGGTTTCGGTCAGAATGCGATTGAGCAACACCAACATCCATGAAGGAACACCAGCAAAACTAGTTACATTCTCCATTTTTGTTTCGTTGATAATGGCAAACAGTTTGGTTTCCCATTCGCTCATTAATGAAATTTTATTGCTTGGTGTGCTGCTAAATTCTGCCCACATTGGCATATTCTCAATTAGAATAGCAGATAAATCGCCAAACGAAGAATTGTTATTTTCATAGATTTGAGAACTTCCGCCGAGACGCAAACTTTTCCCAAGAAACAATTCTGAATTTTCGTTGTTGTTTAAATACATGCACAACAAATCCTTACTTCCTTTAAAATGACAATCTTCGAGCGCACTTTCGCTAACCGGAATAAATTTGCTTTTGGCATTTGTTGTTCCGCTCGATTTGGCAAACCATTTAATCGGTTGCGACCAAAAAACATTTTGTTCTCCTTGTCGTGTGCGTTCGATTAAATGATCTAGTTCTTCATAAGTAGAAACAGGAACTCTTTCGGAAAACGTATCGTAGTTTCTGATGCTTTCAAATTCAAATTGTTTGCCGATTACCGTTTCTTCTGTTGCACGAAGCAGGTTCATAAGCAATTCTTCTTGAACCTCATGAGGGTATTTTAAAAACAACTCAATCTGATGAATGCGTTGCTTCAAAACCCAAGAGGCGATAGAATTGATTATTGGAAAAGGCATTTTGAATTAAGAATTAAGAATTAGTAATTACATTTTTTATCTATTCTTTTAAATCGGAAACAAAGTCTAAAATAGTTTGTGCAATTTCGTTTTGACCTGCATCGCTTGTCAAATAATTTCTATCATTTTCATTAGAAAGAAAACCCAATTCAATTAACATGGTCGGATATTCCGATTTTTTTAAAACCATAAACGGGGCTGTTTTTACGCCCCTGTTGTTCAACTTTGTTTTTTCAGAATAGTTGTTTGCAAACTTTATAGCCAGTTCGTTTGATTTTTTATACGTAGTAGTTTTGTCTGAAATAAAAACTTCAAAACCATTGGTTGTGGTGTTTTTATTGTTATTTACATGTAGCGATATGGCCAAATCGGGTTTGATTTCATTTATAAATTTGGCTCTATCGGCTAAATCCATAAACGAATCGTCGGAACGCGTCAAGTGAATTTTCACATTGGCGTTTTTGTTTAAGGAATGTATTTTTTTTGTGATGATTTCTACGAGTATTTTTTCGCTTACTATATTTCGTTCAGCACCTATATCATGTCCGCCATGACCAGCATCAATAACGACGTTAATAGTTCGAGGTTCAAAATTTACAAATGACAGACATACAAATGCTACTGCAACCAAAATAATTTTTAGGGAATTTTTCATAATGAGATTGATTTAATGTTACACAACATTTATATTTACGCTAAAATAGTAAATTTATTGCAATTATTTCCAAAAACAGAAATATGACTTACGAAGGTGTACTTACTAAAATGCAAACCGAATATGGCAATCCCATTCAGTATTACTTGGTTTTTGAAAATAGTTTTTTGAATTTGAATCAATTATTAAACAAATCACTAGAAATTAATTTCCTTGGTTATCAATGTTTGAATTGTGGAAAAAAGAAGAAAATTTTCTGTCAAGGATTTTGCTACGATTGTTTTATGAGCAGTGCAGCGGCAGGCGATTGGATTATGAAACCCGAGTTGAGCACCGCGCATTTAGACATTGAAGATCGTGATTTAGAGTATGAAAAAAAAGTACAACTACAACCTCATATTGTGTATTTGGCATTGTCGAGTGAAATAAAAGTAGGTGTGACCAGAAATACGCAAGTCCCTACACGTTGGATTGATCAAGGTGCTGTTCAAGCTATTCCAATTGTGGAAGTTCCCAATCGGTATTTAGCAGGAATTACCGAAGTCGCGCTAAAAAATCATTATGCCGATAAAACCAATTGGCAAAAAATGCTCAAGAACGAAGTGCTTCCTGTCGATTTAATCAAAGAACGCGCAACTTTAAAATACCTTATTCCAAAAGAAGTACAAGAGTATTTTCATCCTGAAAAGGAAGATTTGTACGATTTGCATTTTCCTGTTTTAGAATATCCGAAAAAAGTGACGAGTTTGAATTTGAATAAAACGCAAAATTTCACCGGAAAACTCTTGGGAATAAAAGGACAATATTTGATTTTCGAAGACGGTACGGTTTTTAACGTTCGCACTTTTGAAGGGTATGTTGTTAAGATTTTATTATAATAAATATTGTTTATAATTTTGTCATTCCGACGAAGGAGGAATCTCATAATCAGAATAACTTGATGAGATTGCTTCGCCTGTTCGAGCAAAGCTCTCGAGTCCTACTTCGTCGGAATGACAAAACTGAGGGAATTTACTTTTTCTTATTAAACAATCCATTTATTAAATCGGTAGCTTTTGTTTTCACATCTTCTTTTTTGGGATCCGTTTTAGTTGTATCGCCAGGTTTTTTCGGATTTAATATATTTTCTAAAGCTGAGGTTCCTTGACTAATTATTTTGTCTCTTTGTAGTTTGACCAAATTGTTCGCCAAATTAGTAGTCGCTTGTTTTACATCGGTGGTTACCTTAGGTTTTGAAAAACTTCCAGTAAGAATAGCATTTATTGGGATGTTTTCCAATTTCTTTGCATCAGCAGGAGACAATTTAGCGATTAACGAATTGGCTTCCGTTCCTAAATATTTAGCAGGAACATCCAATTTCAAATTGTAATTCATCGATTGGTCAAAACCATGAGCTCCACCAACGGTTACGTTGATGTCTTGGTATTTTAAATTGAAAGGTTTTACGGTCACTTTTCCGTCTTTAAAAGTCAAAGCCGCTTTTAAATCATTCAGATTTAGTTTTTTAATATCGATGAATTTTAAATTGTCATCCAACGCAGTTAACAAATTGGAGTTCTTTGAATTCACTGTCGTGGAAAGCAATTGTCCTAACAAGTCACCAGAAATGGTTTTTAAATCGGGCGTCATTTCATTAGCATCCAAATTCCCAGAAACTTTTACAGTCGAATTCAATTTTCCATTAATGACTCCGGCAATTGGCGCGAGTTTTTTGAACATATCCAACAACGTAAAAGTCTGTGCAATATCCACCTGATTCAAATTCAAATCCATGTTGAACGTTGGTGTTTTTTCTTTCGTAGAAACCATTCCACTTACGCCGACTTGTCCACCAAAGGCATTGGTTTTTACATTTTCCAAAGTAACCGCTTGATCTTTTACAATGAGTTTCCCCGTACAATCTTTTAAAACTAAATTGTCATACAAAACCGTATTGGCTTTTGCTGTTAATGTGCAATTTAAAAACGCCGGAATTTTCATGGCTTCTGTTTTTTTAGCTTCTCCTTCTTTTTTAGGATCGGTTGTAGTCATGAAATCAGCAACGGCAAGTTGGTTTGAATTCAGATTGAAATTCCCTTTTAATTCTTGGTTTCTGAAAACAAATCCGTAGAAATTTTCAAGCACCCCAGTCACGTTCAAATCGCTTTTTCCGGTTGTTGCTTTAAATTCTTTTAAGTTTACGGTACTCGGATTGAATTGTACTAATGCATTGCTAATTGTCATTCCTTTTCCATTTTCATCGGTATATTTGAATCCGGATAAACTCATTGTTCCAGCATTATAGATGTTTTGATATTGATTGGTTTCTACCGATTTCATGTCGAATTTCGTAGTAACATCGGCTTTTAAAATTCCGGTTAACGGTTTGTCTAATTTAATCGGATACGCTTTGGATAAGTTTCCAAGATTGATAGTTCCTTTCAAAGCAGCATCAACCAATGCATTAGTAGCTACGTTTTTGATATTCGCTTTGGCGTTAAAAACATCTTGGTCGATGGCAAAAGATAATTTATCTAAGTTGATATAAGTGTCATTTAACACTCCAGTTTCATTGATAATTTTGGTGTCAATCACAATATTTTTAATCGATTTTGGTAAGTCGGGATATTGAAACGAAGCGTTATTTGACGCGATTGCAATATTGAATTTTGGAACGGTTGTATCCGAATACAATCCTTTTGCAAAACCAACAACTGTGAATTCGCCCGATGTTTTTACGTTTTCAATATTGTTTCTGTACGTGGCTGGAATCAATCCCAAGAAGTTTTTAAAAGAAGAAGTCGGCGTTTTGAATTTCAAATCGTATTCCTGTCCAGCATCCACCAACTGAATAAATCCATCGAACTCTAAAGGCAAATCGTTGATTTTTGCTTTATTTTTTTTGAACGTGTATTTGCTTTTCTTCAAGTCAATTCCGAGAACTGCGTCTAATGAAATTGCTACATTGTTCATGTAGTTCATTTTGCCCATGTTTAAAGAAAGTTTGGCTGTAGTTTCGGTATTTAAATCGAGAACATCATTAGTAAAATCGCCACTTCCAGAATGGTTGATGCTATCTAAAACCATTTTTATCTTAGAGCCTTCATCGGTGTATTTGAATTTAAAATTTTCGACGTCGTATTCTTTTATTTTTAAAGCTAACGGTTTGCTTTTTCCGTCTTTTTTGTCTTTATTTTTTAGTGCAATGTCGTAATTCCCGACGCCATCTTTATTGAAAATAATATTGATTAATCCATTTTTTGACGAAATGGCTTCAATCTTCATGGCTTCATTATCGTCATTAAAGAGTTCCATTACGGACATTTTTAAATTCAATTCGTCGAAAGCTACTAAGGTATCTCCTTCAAAAGGTGCTTTATTGATAATGGATAATTTTTCAATCGAAATGGTAGCTCTTGGAAAGCTTTTAAACAAACTCAAATCGGCCTCTTTGAATGCAACTTTTGCATCAACCTTTTCGTTAATGGCTTTCGTAATTTTGGCCTTAATCTGGTCTTTAAATAAGTAAGGAACTGCAAATGCCGAAATGATAAGCACAAGCAAAATGATTCCAATTATTTTAAATATTTTTTTAATCATTTTTTAATTTTTTGAGATTTCATTTTTACGCAAAAACCCTGCCCAGATTATGTATCGCTATAAAATTAGCGATTTATAATTACATAGAAATTGTAATATTATCATAAAACGTTATATTATTTCAATGTTTATTGCAAATAAAAAACCGTCCGATTGTATTGGGACGGTTTAAAGGAGTACTTTCTTTTTTTGATTATTTTATTTCTAACTCATAAGGCATCATTGCTTGAACGCCCCTAAGTTGTTGTAATCTTTTTATACGTTGTAAAATCATGTAATTTTCGGCTCCGATTTGTTCTTTAATCATCGTTTCTTTGCTTTGCGCTAATCCCATTTTAGATAAGATATCATCAAAACTTTTTTGATATTCTGGAAAATCCTGTGTTTTGTATTTTTTGATTTTTGCTAGAGAAGCGGCTTTTGCAATAGCATCGTCCATTCCGCCAATTCTGTCTACGAGTCCAATTTTGATAGCATCTGCACCACTCCAAACTCTACCTTGTCCAATCGCATCTACTTGTTCAAAAGACATTTTTCTTCCAACAGCTACTCGGTTTACAAAAGTGGTGTAAATTTTTTCAACACTTTCTTGTGCAAATCCTCTGAAGTTATCATCCAATGGTAAAAACGGACTATAACCAGCGGCATTTACATTGGTTTTTACTTGTTCTACGTTTAATCCCAATTTATTTGCTGCTTGTGTAAAGTTGGGCAACATTCCGAAAACACCAATAGAACCTGTTATAGTGTTGGCTTCTGCATAAATGGTATTGGCATTACATGCGATATAATATCCGCCAGAAGCAGCGTAATTACCCATAGAAACCACAACGGGTTTTACTTTTTTAGTCAATTCGATTTCTCTCCAAATCAATTCGGAAGTTAATGCATTTCCACCTGGACTATTAATTCGCAATACAACTGCTTTTACGTCTTTATCTTTTCTAGCTTCTTGTAAAGAACGTCGCATCGAACCTTCACCAATAACGTCAACATCGCCTTCGCCACTGGCAATTTCGCCTTGCGCATAAATAATTGCAATTTTATCTTTGGTGCTGTAATCGTTAGATGTAGTGGCTACTTTTTCGGCATAATCTTCAATAGAAACCGAATTGTATTCATCTTTTTCATCTACTTTTAATGCTTTTTTGATGTCGGTATGATATATATCTTCGTAGGCAATTTTATCGATTAGTTTTTCTTTCAATGCCATTTTTGGAGTCCGTGCTAAAAGACTATCCGCAATTTCATTTAAATGTTTTTCAGAAATTTTTCTGGTAACAGCAATTTCAGAAACAATCGATTTCCAAATCGAGTTTAATAATTCGGTGGTTTGTTCTCTGTTGGCTTCACTCATTTTATTGTCTAAAAACGGTTCAACGGCACTTTTGTATTTTCCGTGACGGATGATTTCCATCTTTAAACCCGATTTTTCTTGAAAATCTTTGAAGAACATGATTTCTGTTGACAACCCTTTGAATTCCAATTCACCAATTGGATTTAGGTAAATGGCATTGGCCACCGAATTCAAATAATAGCTTTTTTGAGAATACACATCGGCGTAGGAATAAATAAATTTTCCCGATTTTTTAAAATCTTCTAGCTCATCTCGTAACGCTTTTGTTTGCGCAATTCCTAGTTCTGATTCATTGTTTAAAATGGAAATTCCTTTTATTTTGTCGTCTATTTTTGCGTTTCTGATTGCATTGATAACATCGGATAATCCGTTGTGCTTGTCTTTGTCATTTAAAAAAGTCAAATCGTCGTAGGTGACTTTTCCAGCATAATCGTATTTTATTTTGGATAAATCAAGATTGATTACCGAATTTTTTTTTACAGATACCGTTTCAGAATCACCTCCAAATAATGCTCCTACAAGCATAATTCCGAAGAAAAAAATCATGATAAAAACAAACAATCCGACAACCGTTGCTAATACATTTCCTAAAAATTTCATAGTTTTATTTTTGTTAAGTAAGTAGTTAAAATTTATAAATTGTTACATATTAACGATTTTTTTGCAAAAAATAGTTATCAACACAACAAACAAAAAACACTTCAATCTAAAATACTTTTAGTTATTTTGCGAGATATGAAATCGCAATACCAAGTCATACTTTCTTTAGGCACAAATCAAGGACAAAAGCTTCAAAACATTGAAAAATGTATTGCGTTTTTACACAATGAAGTGGGTACCATAATCAAAGTTTCATCATTGTATGAATCCGATTCTTGGGGTTTCAAAAGCGATAGTTTTTACAATTGTGCTGTTGTAATGCACACTAATTTACCGGCTCCTAAACTTTTAAAAAAAATCATAAAAGTGGAGGCTAGAATGGGAAGGGAAAGAGACACTTCAAAAGAATACAAATCCAGAATAATTGATATTGATATTATAGCATTTAATGAAGAAATAATTCAAACCGAAAGCCTTCAAATTCCACATTCTCATCTAAATGATCGATTGTTTGTTTTACTGCCAATGCAGGAATTGATTTCGGATTGGGTGCATCCCATTGATAAAACGACAATTACTGAAATCATCCATAATTGTAAGGATAAAGGAAAGTGTCTGCTAGTTTCTAAGCTTACTATTCCTATAGATAAAATCGACTTAAGTTCTTATAATTACATAGCGATTGAAGGAAATATTGGCGCAGGGAAAACCACACTTGCGTCTAAAATTGCCGAAGATTTTAACGCCAAGATAGTATTAGAACGATTTGCCGATAACCCTTTTCTGCCCAAGTTTTATAAAAATCACAATCGATATGCATTTCCGTTAGAGATGTCTTTTTTAGCAGATAGGTACCAACAAATCTCCGATGATTTGGCGCAATTCGATTTATTTAAGGATTTTATTGTTGCTGATTATCATATTTTCAAGTCTTTAATTTTTGCAAAAGTGACACTTTCAGAAGATGAATTTCGATTGTATAAAACGCTATTTGATATCATTTACAAGGAAATGCCAAAGCCTGATTTGTATGTATATTTATATCAAAACACCGATAAATTATTGCAAAATATTAAGCGAAGAGGCAGGAGTTACGAACAAGAAATTTCAAAAAATTATCTTGACAAAATAAACAATGGCTATTTAGATTATATTAAAACACAAAAAGATTTGAATGTTTTAGTAATTGATGTATCTGAAAAAGACTTTGTAAAAAATCAAAAAGATTATATTTTTATTTTGAATGAGATTCAGAAAAAAATATAAAATCAATTCATTTTTTGAAACAAATCCCAAATAACAATTCCGGTGCTAACCGAAATATTTAAAGAATGTTTTGTTCCCAATTGTGGAATTTCGATAGTGCCATTACACAATTCAATTGCTTTTTGAGAAACTCCAAAAACTTCATTACCGAAAATTAAACCGTATTTTTTGCCTTTGGTTGGAATAAAATCGTTTAAAAGAATCGATTTTTCAACTTGCTCAATGGCATAAAGTGCAACATTTTCTGTTTTTAGTTTTTGGATTACATCTAAAACATTTTTATTGTATTCCCAATCAACGGTTTCGGTTGCACCCAAAGCTGTTTTGTGAATTTCTTTATTTGGAGGAATTGCAGTAATGCCACACAAATAAATTTTTTCTATTAAAAAAGCATCGGAAGTTCTAAAAACAGAACCAATATTGTGCAGACTTCTTATATCATCTAAGATGATAATAATTGGCGTTTTTGTAGCTTGTTTAAAATCGGCTACCGATTTTCTTTCCAATTCGCAGTTCTCTAGCTTTCGCATCTTTTTCTTGCAAATATATTCAAAAAAAAAGCCCTCATTTATTGAGAGCTTTAGTATTTTTATTTTAACTATTTAGCTTTTTACTGGTTCAGCAGCAGGAGATCCTGGAGCATCCGCTTCAACAGTACCTTTTATTGTAAGAACTTTAGTTTCTTGTCCAACAGCGTTAGATTTTATAGTCACTGTTTTTGTAAATGGACCAACTCTATCTGTAGCATATTTTACACCTATTGTTGCTTTTGCACCAGGAGCAATTGGTCCTTCAGGTTTTGTTGGAACCGTACAACCACATGATCCTTGAGCACTTTCAATAATTAATGGCTTTGTTCCATTATTTGTAAATACAAATTCTCTTTTTCCATCAGCATTGTGAGGAATTGTACCGTAGTCAATTGTTTCTGATTCGAAAACCATTCCAGCACCATCTGTAACTGGAGTTATAACTTTTGGACTAGCAGCATTCTCAACTTTTGCTTTTTTAGCAGTTGATTTTGCTTTTGCTTTTGTTTGCGCATTTGATGTCATTGTACCAAAAGCAATTAACATAGATAATAATAATATTTTTTTCATTTTATTTATAATTTTATTGTTTAACAAGGCAAACTTACTCAAAAAAAATAGCAAACATCACAATGAATTTTAAATATTTATTAAATGAAATGTTAATGGTTAAAATTGATATTAAATAATTAAATTCGTAAACTCATTTTTAAAATTAATTTTAATTGGCATCAAAAGAAAATAGCAGCAAGGAAACACCATTAATGAAACAATACAACGATATAAAAAGGAAGTATCCCGATGCTTGTTTGTTATTTCGTGTCGGTGATTTTTATGAAACTTTTGGAGAAGATGCCATAAGAGCTTCTAAAATTTTAGGAATAGTTTTAACAAAACGAGGTGCTGGCTCTGAAACAGAAACGGCTCTAGCCGGATTTCCGCATCATTCTTTAAATACGTATTTACCAAAGTTGGTAAAAGCGGGACTAAGAGTCGCCATTTGCGATCAACTCGAAGATCCTAAAATGACGAAAACAATTGTAAAACGTGGAGTGACCGAGTTAGTAACTCCAGGAGTTGCCATGAATGACGAGGTTTTACAATCAAATACTAATAATTTCTTAGCCGCAATTTATTTCGGAAAAAAGCAACTCGGAATTTCCTTTTTAGATGTTTCTACAGGGGAGTTTTTAACGGCTCAAGGCAATGATGAATATATTGATAAACTACTTCAAAATTTTAATCCGAGTGAAGTATTAATTCAAAAAAGCAA
>JAYVFV010000174.1:0-3445 GCA_043772885.1 Flavobacteriales bacterium | reverse complement strand
AACAACCAAGTAAAACTTTGTATTGGTTTTTTGATTTCCAGGGAGTTTTTTCCTCTTTAGGAATCGAATCTTTTTTCGAGCTTTCTTTTTTTTCCGATTTAGCCATTCTTATGAAATTAGCAATTCTATTTTTGGAATGTAAATAATGCAAGCAATTGCAATTGATGTCATGGCTGCAAAAAACACAGCACCAGCGGCAATATCTTTAATAAAACCTATTTTTTGATGGTATTCAGGATGAATAAAATCGGCTACTTTTTCAACAGCTGTATTCAAGCCTTCCACGCCAAGTACCAAACCCAATGCTAGTATTTGAAACATCCATTCTTCTTTCGAAATATTAAAATAAAAACCAGCAATAGTAATTAATACTCCAATACTTGTTTGGACCATGATACTGTGCTCGGTAGTTATTAGTTTAACAGCACCTTTGAGCGCAAATGTCAAACTTTTTAGTCTTCCGGTAACGAACGATTTGTCGGTTTGAAAATCCATAAATTGATTATAAAGAAGCTAAAGCGTTGTCGTAGTTTGGTTCGTCAGCAATTTCCTGAACTTGTTCAGTATACGTTATTTTACCATTTTCATCTATAACGATAACTACTCTCGAATGCAATCCAACTAAAGCGCCATCAACCATTTCCAAACCATAGTCTTTTCCGAAACTTCCGGTATTAAAATCAGATAAGTTAATTACGTTTTCTATACCTTCTGCACCACAAAAACGCTTTTGAGCAAAAGGTAAATCTCTAGAAATACAAAGTACTTTGGTGTTATTTGCTTCCGCTGCTTTGGCATTAAAAGTTCGTACCGATGTGGCACAAGTTCCGGTATCGATACTCGGAAAAATATTCAATACTAATTTACTTCCAGCAAAATCGGCTAAAGTAGTTGTTGACAAATCGCTTTTTACTAATTGAAATTGCGGTGCATTCGAACCTACTTTTGGTAACGCACCACTTGTATTTATTGGATTTCCTCCTAATGTTATTAACGCCATGTTTGTTTGTAATTTTAAGTTTTCAAAAGTATGAAAAAAAATTAGGATTAAGGATTTTTAGATTTAGGAATTCATTCAAAATTTAACATTATTAATTTGGTTCGAAATATTGTTTTATCGTAATATTGCAATATAATAATTATAAATAATTTATGGGAGCTTCAAAATCAGCCTCTTTTTCAGCAGAGCATAATGAAATGGCAACACTTTTCAAAGCATTGTCGCATCCAGCAAGAATTGCAATTGTCGCATATTTATTGTCGGTTGACACTTGTATTTGTGGCGATATCGTAAATGAATTGCCATTGGCGCAACCTACAATTTCGCAGCATTTAAAGGAATTGAAAAACGCCAACATCATCAAAGGAAGCATTGAAGGAACGGCGATTTGTTATTGCTTAAATCCAGAAACGATTCAGAAAATTGAAAAGTATTTTGGTTCCATCACGCATGAATTAAAAAATAAGTGTTGTTAAATGCAACACGCAAATAATCTAAAATAATGTTTAATTTAAAATTGAGGAGATTAGCTTGCGCTCTGTTCGCTTTGCTCGAGTTTCTTCGTTCCTCGTAATGACTATGAAACTATCAGAATTTAAAAACAGATTAGAAACTGTAGAACAATTAGAATTTGTTTTACAAAACGGACAAAAAGTGCCCTCACATTTTCATATTACAGAAGTCGGGATGACAACAAAACAATTTACCGATTGCGGTAATACGTTTAGAATTCAGAAAACGGCGACTTTGCAATTATGGACATCAATAGATGTTGGCCACCGTTTGAATCCTAAAAAAGTTTTAGCTATAATTTATTCAACTGATGCAATGTTTGAAGGTAAAGATTTGGAAATCGAAATTGAATTCCAACAAGAAACGGTTGGTAAATTCGGACTTAATTTTAGCAACAATCAATTTGTTTTGACCAATACCAAAACCGATTGTTTGGCTAAAACTTCGTGCGGTGTTGTAGATAAAGTAAAAACAAAATTGAGTGAATTGACACCAGAAACTTCTTGTTGTGGTGCAGAATCTAATTGTTGTTAGACTATGAAAGAATTCATTTTAAAATACAAAAAGCAAATTGTAATTACACTCGGAATTACAGTTTTGAATATCGTTTTTGGCTTTGATGCCCGATTTACGATTATTAATTTATTGTGGTTATTGTTTTAAAATATGGAAAATAAAAAAGCACATTGGGAAAATGTTTTTGCAACAAAACAAGAAACAGAAGTGAGTTGGTACCAGCAAAAACCGCTGATTTCGATTCAGTTTTTTATAGATAATGAAATTCCGAAAGCAGCAAAAATTATTGACATTGGCGGAGGTGATAGTTATTTGATTGATAATTTATTAGAAATGGGATATTCCAATTTATTTCTTTTGGATATTTCTGAAAATGCTATTGAGCGAATCAAAAGTAGATTAGGAAGTAAAGCCGAAAAAGTAACTTTTATAGTTTCAGATATTTTAGATTTTCAACCTAAAACTACTTTTGATGTTTGGCACGATAGAGCGAGTTTTCATTTTCTAACTAATCAAAATGAGATTAATGTTTATCAATCATTGGTTACTAATGCAATAAGTGAAAGCGGTTTTTTATTCATGGGAACTTTTTCAGAAAACGGTCCGTTAAAATGCAGCGGATTAGAAATTACACAATATTCGGAAGCAAAATTTGAATTGATTTTCGGAACTGCTTTTGACAAAATAAATTGTTTTATCCAAAACCATCAAACACCATTTGATTCGATTCAGAATTTTATTTTTTGCACCTTTAAGAAAAAGAAAATATGATAAATATATTAATCCTTTGCACAGGAAACAGTTGTCGAAGTCAAATTGCTCATGGTTATTTAGAATATTTTACAGATAGTAAAGCAGTCAAAGTGTATTCGGCTGGAGTGGAAACACACGGTGTAAATCCGAAAGCAATTGCTATTATGAAAGAAGACGGAATCGATATTTCACATCACACATCCAATAATATTGATGAATATTTCGATATTCCTTTTGATTATGTAATTACCGTTTGTGATAATGCTAAAGAGCGTTGTCCGTTTTTTACAACAAAAGCTATAAAATTACATTACAATTTTCCTGATCCAGCCAAAGCAATCGGAACAGAAGAAGAAGTTCTAAATGAATTTAGAAACGTTAGAGAAATGATTAAAATATATTGCCGCGATTTTGTTGCAACTATAAAATAAAAATAATTCAATATTAACAATTTTGCTCTATTTTTTATGATAACTTTGAATAACTAATTCAAAATCAATCACATGAAAATAGCTGCTATTATTATTAGAACACTTTTGGGTGTATTATTTATTTATGCTTCGGTAATGTTTTTCTTGAAAAAAGCACCAGAAACTGAAGTTACAGGTGATTTCAAAGCGTTTCAAGTTGGAATGATTGCTTCCAACTACTTAATGCCATTAG
>JAYVFV010000173.1:0-10094 GCA_043772885.1 Flavobacteriales bacterium | reverse complement strand
TATGATGACTACGTCAAATGAATTCATATATTTTAATGTTTGTGTTTACTATTCAAAAAATCGAATACAAAAGTACAATTTTTTGAATTAAATAATTGTAGATTTTTGACGAAAAAAGTCGCTTCAAAAAAAAATCACTCGGAAAAAAAATGTTTTTCCGAATGATTATATAATGCTTTATAAATTAAATTAGTGTTTGATATACACTTTCGATGTAATCGAATCTGAATTAGTAATTACTGTTAGAAAGTAGATGCCTTCGCTAATTCCAACTGTGTTGACTTTAAATTCGTTTGAACCTTCGACAGCTATTTCATTTACAGACACTACTAATTGACCGAAACTATCTCTTAATTGAATTGTAACTACTGATCCTTGACTTAACAAATAAGACATTCTTAAAATTTCGTTTGCCGGATTAGGATAAATTACCAATGCTGCTGGAGTTGCAAATAGATATGGTGCAGATAACGGACTTAAATTAGTTGCAATTGTTCCATTTGCACAAATCGCTTTCACTTGATAAGTGTAGGACGTACTTGCCGTTAATCCGTTAATTGTTGTCGTATTGGAATTGGTCGTAACAGTAATGAAAGACGTTGTATTGTTGACTGGTTTATAGCTAACAATATAAGCAACCGCACCAGGAACTACTCCCCAATGAAGAATTGCACTAGTTTGGGTAATATCGTTTGCTCCCAATTCAGTTGGAGCAGCACATGGAATCATACATGGTGTTGTACTAAACGTGCTTGGCAAAGACCACGGACTTAATTCAGAATTTGATCCCGATGCAGTACCACAAATTCTTTGTACTTGCCATACGTATCCTGCAGAACAACTTAAGTTACCTAATTGATAAGGCGAACTAACATTATTTACAACTATCCAAGTTGTAGAATTTCCAATGTGGTATCGGATGTTAAATAAATTAGTAGCTGGAGCAGTAACTGGTCCCCAATGAAGAACTGCACTATTTTGGTTGGTATTTGTTGTTGACAATCCTATTGGAGCAACACATGGATTTGGATTCGTGCAAACCAACGTACTAAAAGTAGCACCTACTGACCATGGACTCAATGCAGAAAACGTTCCTGACGATGGACCGCAAACTCGTTGCACTTGCCATTCAAAACCAGTTGCACAAGGTAAGTTACCCAATTGATATGGCATACTCACATTATTCAAAGTAATCCAAGCAGTTGAATTGGCACTATGATATCGTATGTTAAATACATTACCTGTTCCTGTTACAGTTGTTGGTCCCCAATGCAGTACAACGCTTGTTTGACTGCTATTTGTTGCTGTCAATCCAATTGGTGCTACACACGGATTTGGACATGCTAATGTGCTAAATGTTGCACCAACAGACCATGGACTAAGTAACGCATTTGGTGTTGGCGAATTAGTGCAAACTTGTTGAACCTGCCATTCAAATCCTGTTCCGCAAGGTAAGTTGCCCAATTGATATGGCAAACTCACATTATTTAAAGTAATCCAATTAGTCGAATTGGCACTGTGATATCTAATATTGTAAACACCTATTGTAGTCGCTAATCCCCAATGCAACACCGCTCCATTTTGGCTGATATTTGTTGAATGCAGTTCGATTGGAGCTACACATGGACTTTGACAAGGTGGTGTCGTAAATGTTACAGTAGACCAAGGACTTAGCATAGCGGCTCCTACTGAATTACTACATACTTGCTGAACTTGAAAGATATAAACAGCACCACAATTTAATCCTGTTAATGTTAATGGAGAACTTACATTGTTTAAAATAATCCAATTCGGATTTCCATCTACATGATATTGAACATTGTAATGCATTGAAGTATTTGGTGTTGCCCATGTTATAACAGCACTATTTTGAATACTAAAAGCAACTGAAATTTGTGTTGGAGCGGCACACGGATTTGGACATACTAATGTGCTAAAAGTTGCACCAACAGACCACGGACTTACTCCTGATAATGTTCCAGATGATGGTCCACAAACTTGTTGCACTTGCCATTCAAATCCAGTTCCGCATAGTAAGTTGCCTAATTGATAAGGCGAACTAACATTATTTATTACAATCCAAGCTGTAGAATTTCCACTATGGTATCGGATGTTAAATAAATTATTGGAAGTTGTATTTGGTCCCCAACTAAGAGCAACTCCTGTTTGAGTTATATTCGTTGATGCTAAACCTATTGGTGCTACACATGGATTTGGACATGCCAATGTGCTAAAAGTCATAGGTATTGACCACAGACTTAATGCTGGTGCTGTTCCCGCTGGATTATTATTACATATTCTTTGTACTCGCCAAGCATAACCTGTTCCGCAAGCTAAGTTTGCTAAAGTATACGGCATTGTAACATTGCTTATCGGTATCCAGGCAGTAGAAGTGGCACTATGGTATTGAAGATTATACAAACTTGTAGTTGTACTATTCGGATTCCAATTTAAAACAGCACTTGTCTGATTGATACTTGTTGTGGTTAATCCAGATGGTACTTCGCAAATATTCAAGCATGCTAATGTGCTGAATGTAGTACCTGTTGACCATGGACTTGGTTCATTAACTGAACTACAAACTTGGTGTACTTGCCATACATAACCAGTTCCGCATTGCAAATTGTTTAATTGATAAGGAGCGCTAACATTGTTTGCGACTATCCAAGTAGTAGAATTAGCGCTATGATATCTAATGTTATAAATACTAGGTGTTGCAATAATATTTGGATTCCAGTTGAGAACAGCACTTGTCTGACTAATATTTGTTGTTGCAGATCCAGATGGGGTAACACATGGGTTAGGACATGCTAATGTATTGAATGTTGAACCAATAGACCACGGACTTACTCCAGAAAGTGTTCCTGGTGTTGTATTACAAATCTGTTGCACTTGCCATTCAAATCCAGTTCCACATGGTAAGTTACCCAATTGGTATGGCATCGTAACATTGGGTAATGTAGTCCAAGTAGTTAAATTGCCACTGTGGTATCTAATGTTATACAAAGAAGTTGCAGAAGAATTTCCTGTCCAATTTAAAACAGCACCATTCTGACTCATATTCGTTGCCGTTAAAGCTGTTGGTGCACCACAAGGATTTGCACATGGAAGAGTAGTAAATGTGATATTTGACCAATCGCTCAACAATGGATTTGATGTTGCAGTTTGAGGACAAACTTGCTGCACTTGACAAATATAGACACCACCACAATTTAGTCCTGTTAAAGTTAATGGTGAACTTACATTGTTTAAGATAACCCAATTAGGATTATTTGGAGTTTGATATTGAACATTATAATACGACAAACTATTGGATGCTGCCCAAGATATAGTTACACTATTTTGTGTGTTAACTGAAACTGAAAGTTGCGTTGGAGCAAGACATTGTGCATACAATCGACTAGGAGCGACAATTTGAAATGCAAATAACAATGAAATAACTAGAAAGTAGATTTTCTTCATTTGATTGAATTTTAGAAATGTAACTGTAAATTTAGATTTTTTTTTGTAAAAAAAACAATAATTACCATTTTTTGAAGCCATATTAATATTTAATGTATTGATTTTAAATTGTTTAAATAAATTAACAATTGTTTATCCCATCAAATTATTTAACAATGAGTAAGATTTAACTGATAGATAATTTCGCAGTTGAATCGCATTTTTTTCTTATATTTGAAATAAAAACCATGAAAAAATTCATCTTTATTTTACCATTACTTTTTTCTCCTATTCTTTTCGCACAAACCGATTTGAAATTGTATGAAATTATTGATGCCGTTTCGTCTAAAAGAATTGAAAAAGACGTTATTACGTTAGCCAATTTTAGAACTCGAAACACTTTTAGCGATACGCTGTCAACTACTGAAGGAATTGGAGCAGCGCGACGATGGATTAAATCTGAATTGGAAACGATTTCCAAAGAATGCAAAAACTGTCTCACCGTATTTTATCAAAAAGACTTTGTAACTAAAAAAGACGGTGAACGCATTCCGAAAGACGCATGGATTGTCAATGTAGCTGCCATCCAAAAAGGAACCAAATATCCCAATCGCTTCATCATAATGACTGGCGATATTGATAGTAGGAATTCAGATACTATGAATTATACCGATGATGCTCCAGGAGCCAATGATAATGCGAGCGGAATGGCTGGAACTATTGAAGCTGCTCGAGTTTTATCCAAATATAAATTTGAAAACAGTATTGTGTATTTGGGACTTTCTGGCGAAGAGCAAGGATTGTACGGAGGAAAAGGATTTGCCGAATATGCTAAAAAAAATAATTGGGAAATTATAGGCGTTTTAAACAATGATATGATTGGAAATATTGACGGCGTGGATGGCGTAATTGACAATAGAACCTTCCGGATTTTCTCAGAACCAACTCCAGTTACCGAAACCGAAAAAGAACGAAAACAACGACGTGCTTACGGTGGTGAAGTCGATGGTATTTCCCGTCAATTGGCGCGATACATCCATCAAGTTGTTTCCTCTTATATGCCTGAGATGAATCCGATGATGGTTTACCGATTGGACCGTTTTGGTCGTGGCGGGCATCATCGTCCTTTTAATGATTTGGGTTATGCTGGCGTTCGAATAATGGAAGCTCATGAAAATTACAATCGCCAACATCAAAACCTTCGAACCGAAAACGGTGTTAAATATGGCGATGTAATTGAAGGTGTTAATTTTGAATATGCTAAAAAATTAACCGCAGTAAACGCTATTGTTTTAGCTAGTTTTGGATGGTCTCCAAAGCAACCTGCAACTGTTTTAATTGGGGGAATTGTAGAACCAAACACCAAATTAAAATGGGTTAAAGCCGACGACGATTCGATAATTGGATATAAAATATATTGGCGATTAACCACTTCTTCTCAATGGGAAAACAGTAGGTTTGTTGGCAATGTCGATAATTTTGAATTGAATGGAATTGTAATTGACAATTATTATTTTGGTGTAGCAGCCGTCGATAAAGACGGACACGAAAGTGTAGTCGTTTTTCCTAAAGATATTATTAGATAATTTTAGTTTAATTCTATTCTAGTACAACTATATAAAAACAAAAAATCCCGATTGCTCGGGATTTTTTTATGGTTCTATTTCTTATTTAACTTACTGTTTTTAAATCCATATATAAAGTAAAAAAACAATCCGATAAGGAGCCAAATTCCAAACCATTTCCAATTGGAAACCGCCATTCCTGTTAATAAATAACAACATGATATTAATCCGAGTAACGGAATTAATGACAAGTTTTTAAGAAAGGATAAAACAGCCATTACAATACACAATATAAAGAAAACTAACAGCGGTAAATTAGTTGCTATAGTTGCTTCCGAGAAATCGAAACAACCGCTAAAATAGGTTGGAAATAAATACTGTATCAAACCTGCTGATGCTATAAGCACCGCTGGAAAAATAAACTTAGAATTGATGTAAGGAATTCTGAATTTTCCTTTGGTGGCACGTTCCGCCAATTCCGATTCACTTTGTGGGGAAAGCATCAAAACGCCACCACAAACTAATACAAAAGCAAATAAAGTTCCGATACTTGTAAAATCGAGAACGAAATTTTCATCTGTAAAAAAAATCGGAATACCAACTACTAATCCGGTTATGATAGTTGCAAATCCGGGTGTTTTATGTTTGGGATGAATTTCGGCAAACTTCTTTGGCATTAAACCATCACGACTCATCGTCATCCAAATTCGAGGTTGTCCCATTTGAAAAACCAACATTACGCTTGTCATGGCAACAACTGCTGCAATTGACACAATAAATAACATCCATTTTACGCCTTTAAGTGCAAATATTTCAGCTAATGGATCACTAACTCCCAATAATGTGTAGGATACCATTCCTGTTATTACTAAAGCCAAAATGATATAAACTACGGTGCAAATTACAAGTGAATAAATCATTCCGCGAGGTAAATCGCGTTGCGGATTTTTACTTTCTTCTGCCAAAGTTGAAACGGCATCAAAACCTATATACGCAAAGAAAACAGCAGAAACGCCACCCATAACTCCAGTAAAACCATTCGGCATAAAAGGAGTCCAATTATTAATATCAATATAAAAAGCACCGACTATAATAACCAAAACTATAATTGCTAACTTTATATAAACCATTACATTACTTATGTTTCTGGATTCTTTCGTTCCTTTATAAACCAAATAGGTTATTAAAATATTAATCAAAACCGCAGGTAAATCAAAAATCACTTTTAAGTTACCAATCATTGGTGCATTTTGCCATGCTAATAATCCCTCTCCTGTTTTACTTTCGAGAAATGCTCCGTGTGCCGATTTGTAATTTATAGTCAGCCATTCTGGTAAATAAATGTGAAAACTCTCCAGTAAATTGGTAAAATAACCACTCCATGAAAAAGCAATATAAATGTTTCCAATAGAATATTCCATTAATAAAGCCCAACCAATTATCCAAGCGAAAATTTCACCAAAAGATACATAAGCATACGTATAAGCACTCCCTGAAACGGGAACTCTCGAAGCAAACTCTGCGTAACACATTGCCGTAAATCCACACGCAATGGCACAAATTATATACAAAATTACAACTGCGGGTCCACCCGAAAAACAAGCATTTCCAATAGCACTAAATGTCCCGCCTCCAATAATCGCTGCAATTCCAAAAAAAGTTAAATCTTTTACCGTTAGCACTTTATTTAATCCCGAATGTTCACCATCACCACCTTGTTTTAAAATTGCTGCAGTTGATTTTCTTCTAAATAAATTGGAAATACTCATATTGTTTTGTTTCTAAATAATCAATTGGATAATTAACGCTTTGCTAACTTGTAAAACAAATATATAAAACTTAGTCAATAATTGAAAAATAAAAAAGGTGGTTTGTTACCAAACCACCTTTTAATTATATAAAATTGCTATTATAATTATACCAAATCAAAACGGTCAAGGTGCATCACCTTACTCCAAGCTGCTGCGAAATCTTTAACAAACTTCTCTTGTCCATCTGAACAAGCGTAAACTTCCGCCAAGGCTCTAAGCTCAGAGTTGGATCCGAAAATTAAATCTACTCGTGTTCCCGTCCATTTCAAAGCGCCAGTTTTGCGATCACGACCTTCAAATACTTCTTGATTATCCGAAGTCGCTTTCCATGTCGTACCCAAATCTAATAAGTTTACAAAGAAATCATTGGTTAAAGTCTCTGGACGATTCGTAAATACACCATGTCTGGATTGATCAAAGTTGGTATTCAATACACGCATTCCGCCAACAAGAACTGTCATTTCTGGAGGAGTTAGTGTCATTAGTTGCGCTTTATCAACCAACATTTCCTCTTCCGATACTGTGTATTTTGTCTTAACATAATTTCGGAAGCCATCTGCTTGAGATTCTAAAACTGCAAACGAATCTACATCAGTTTGCTCTTGTGAAGCATCTGCTCTTCCTGCTGTGAAAGGAACAGTTACATTGTGACCTGCGTTTTTTGCCGCTTTTTCAATTCCGGCACATCCAGCCAAAACAATTAAATCGGCTAACGAAACTTGTTTTCCTCCCGATTGCGAACTATTAAAAGAAGATTGAATTCCTTCAAGTGTTGATAAAACAAACGCCAATTGCGTTGGATTGTTAATGTCCCAATTTTTTTGAGGTGTTAAACGAATGCGAGCACCGTTAGCGCCACCACGTTTGTCAGTTCCACGAAACGTGGATGCTGATGCCCAAGCGGTAGCCACCAATTGCGACACTGATAATCCTGAATCAAGTATTTTAGATTTTAGAGAAGTAACATCATTATCGTCAATTAATTTATGTGTAACAGCTGGAATTGGATCTTGCCAGATGAGTTCTTCTGTTGGAACTTCTGGACCAAGATAACGAGCAATTGGTCCCATATCACGATGTGTTAACTTGAACCAAGCACGTGCGAAGGCATCTGCAAACTGATCTGGATTTTCTAAAAAGCGTCTGGAAATTGCCTCGTAAATAGGATCTATTCTCAAAGCGAGATCCGTTGTAAGCATAAACGGTGCATGAATTTTTGAAGGATTATGTGCATCAGGAACTGTACCTGCACCTGCGCCATTTATTGGCCGCCACTGTTGGGCACCAGCTGGGCTTTTTGTCAATTCCCATTCAAAACCGAACAGATTTTCAAAGAAATTATTACTCCATTTCGTTGGTGTTGTGGTCCAGGCACCTTCCAATCCGCTGGTAATGGTATCTTCGCCATGTCCTTTACCGAAAGAATTTTTCCAGCCTAAACCCAATTCTTCTATGCCTGCCGCTTCTGGTTCCTTACCAACATGGTCTGAAGAAGCAGCACCATGAGTTTTACCGAAGCTGTGACCTCCTGCAATCAATGCTACAGTTTCTTCATCGTTCATGGCCATGCGCAAAAAGGTTTCACGAATATCTTTTGCAGCAGCAATAGGGTCTGGATTTCCGTCAGGTCCTTCGGGATTTACATAAATCAAGCCCATTTGCACGGCAGCCAATGGTTTTTGAAGGTTACGACTATGGATTTTTCCATCAGCATCATCGTCTGATACAAGTACACCGTGGTTTTCTTCCACACCAGGCGAGCCATGAGCATAACGGATATCACCACCCAGCCATTCTTTTTCAGAACCCCAATACACATCTTCTTGTGGTTCCCAAAGATCTTCACGCCCACCGGCAAAGCCAAAGGTTTTGAATCCCATGGATTCAAGGGCGCAATTACCCGCCAATATCATCAAATCTGCCCAAGAAATTTTCTTGCCATATTTCTGTTTAACAGGCCATAATAACAAACGTGCTTTATCGAGGTTAACATTATCAGGCCAACTGTTTAAAGGTGCAAATCGTTGCATTCCCGCACCTGCTCCACCACGCCCATCGGCGATTCGATAGGTACCAGCACTGTGCCAAGCCATACGGATAAAAAACGGTCCGTAATGTCCGTAATCAGCTGGCCACCAATCTTGAGAAGTTGTCATTACATCGAAGATATCTTTCTTCAAAGCATTTAAATCGAGCGTCTTAAATGCTTCAGCATAATTAAACTTATCGCCCATTGGATTGGACAAGTTGGCATTTTGACGCAGGATATTCAATCGCAACTGATTTGGCCACCAGTTATTGTTTTTAGTTACGTCTCCAGCAGTTTGATTTAAAGCTCCGCCAGAAAATGGACATTTACTTTCATTGTTATTCTCCATACTATTTTTGATTTTTTATTTGATAAATTTCGAATGCTAATTTAAAGAATAACTTTCTATCTAAAGAAAAAAAGTATAGATAAAAACTATAGTTATTGCTTAAATCGATTATACATTCCGTTGCTTTTATTCGTTGGAATAATTTCTATTTTTTATATTGCGTCAAATTAGAACCATGAAAATTAAAATTATTCTATTAGTTGTACTAAACTGTTTAAACGTTTATAGTCAGGATACCATTTTACCTTCAGAGGAATTAGATTTCCTGCTAAAATAGTCTCCATCAATGAAGTTAATGTCAGTTACTCAAGAACAGATCGCTCAGGTAATGCCGCTTTTTCAATTCTAAAAAATGAGATTTGGGAAATCAAATACAGTAATGGAACATCGGTAAATTTCTTTTCGGAAGCCGAAAAATCTAAATCCTTAGAAGAAATCAAAAGCCACATTGTTCTTATGATTAACAAATACGGTTACGAAGAAGATTCCGATAAACAAAAATACCAAGCCACTTTTGAAGGAGATTTTCTTCGACTAGCCATTATGAAAAATTACAAAGTCAAAAGCAAAGGATTTCTTTTTGATTTTTCGCATGTTTTTCAGTTTCATCCGGTATCTGAAAGAGGCAAATCAATTGCTTATATAAACATTTATATTTCCTTTCTTGATAATCCAAAAACCATGAGATGGGCAAAACAAAAACTAATTATGAGAGTTCATGGCCACTCCGAAGCTAACGACATTATGCGCTCCCTTCAATATTTAAATCGTCTTTTACTCAATCAGAAAAAAATGGTAACCCATTAAATTTTGAAACTTCCTATTTCATAGCAAAAAGAGTTCTGTAATTCTCTCTGTAATAGTAAATCATAAATAAATTTCCAGCGAAAACAAAAATA
>JAYVFV010000172.1:0-3463 GCA_043772885.1 Flavobacteriales bacterium | reverse complement strand
AAAGTAACGTTATTTAACTTACTTGGTCAGTCGATATCCAATTGGGATGTAGCAAACGAAGACCAACAAAACATTCAATTACCAATACAAAATTTAAGCTCTGGAACGTATATCGCAAAACTAAAAACCGATAAAGGAGAAAGAAGCAAAAAAATAATTCTCAATTAAGATTTGCCATTTGATTTGACACTAAAAAGCCACACATTTTGTGGCTTTTCTATTTAAACAAACCCGTTCAGCTAATTATTTGTAATTTGTCACACTGAGCTTGTCGAAGTGTCTTTTTTTAGTCTTCGACAAGCTCAGACTGACATTCCTGTTCTAATTGTCTTTAATTTTAACTTAAAAAAATATTTTTTTTACACTAACTTTAATTACTGCAATTGCTGTAACAAGTTCTCAAAATCTACTTGCGATTGCTCGCCAGAAATTATATTTTTTAAAGTAAACACACCATTTACAATTTCTTTTACAACAAAAGGAATTTCTCTTTTCTCAGCGTGTTTAAATTGCTTGTCCATTTTCACAGCATCAGGATACATTTCCGATTTAATGTTACTCATTCTTAATTTCTGAATGGTTTGCATTGCTTCAAATTCTTTGTTTTCTCCAAAATTTAAAAACAACACTTTCGTGGATGTAATTACCGTTTCCGGAAATAAATGCAACTCCTCCAAAACCAAATAAATCCGATCCAATCCAAAAGATATGCCTACACCGCTCATGTTTTTCAAACCAAAAATTCCAGTCAAATCATCATATCTTCCGCCACCGCCAATAGATCCCATGGCAACACCTTTTGGTGCTTCGACTTCAAAAATGGCTCCCGTGTAGTAATTCAATCCGCGTGCTAAAGTAACATCCAAATCTAAAATCGCTTTTTGCAATCCCAGTTTTATTACATTATCACATATAAATTGCAACTCTTGTATTCCTTTCATTCCTTCATCAGAATCAGAGAGTAAAACAGATAATTTCTCGATTTTCTGCTGAATCGTTCCTGTGAAATGAAATAGCGGCTGGACTTTCAAAATGGCATCATCAGAAATTCCTTTTTCTAGCATTTCTTTTTTAACGCCGTCTTCTCCTATTTTGTCTAATTTATCTAAAGCAACTGTAAAATCAATTAATTTATCCGAAGCACCGATGACTTCGGCAATTCCGGTTAGTATTTTTCTATTGTTGATTTTTATCGTCACGCCATCCAAACCCAATTCGGCAAAAACAGCATCGTACAATTGCACCAACTCTATTTCTTGCCATAGCGAAGTAGAACCAACAACATCAGCATCACATTGGTAAAACTCTCTAAACCGTCCTTTTTGTGGTCGGTCGGCACGCCAAACCGGTTGCATTTGATAGCGCTTAAACGGAAACTCTATTTCGCTTTGGTGTTGTACAACGTAGCGTGCAAACGGAACTGTTAAGTCGTAGCGAAGTGCTTTCTCCGAGATTTTCCCAGTTAATTGTTTATAGTTTATGGTTTGCAGTTCCTCATTAGAAACTTTATCTAAATAATCACCAGAATTCAAAATCTTAAAAATCAAACGATCGCCTTCTTCCCCGTATTTTCCCATCAACGTTTCCGAATTTTCGAAACTCGGCGTTTCAATTGGCTGATAACCATAATTCTCAAAATGACCTCGCATCACACCCATAATATAATTGCGTTTGGAAACCTCAACAGGTGAAAAATCTCTGGTGCCTTTTGGAATACTTGGTTTTGATGCCATTATTTGGAATTATGAATTTTAAATTATATATTTTGAATTAAAAGAAAGTACAAATATCTTACTTTTACTACTATTTTATAAATGTTGTTGTAAAAACTTGTAACAAAAAGTCAAATTTAAGGACAAACTCGAGATATGAAAGGAGTTTTTAGAGAAAATATTAAAATTGCGTTTGGTTCAATAAAAACACAATTGTTGCGTACCGTATTAACTGTTATCATAATTTCTTTCGGAATTATGGCATTGGTAGGAATACTCGCTTCGGTTTCCATAATCGACAATTCCTTAAATTCTAAATTTACTTTAATGGGTTCCAATTCCTTTTCTATTAATCAATACGCCTCTTCCATTCGTATTGTGAGAGGAAATGATTTTGGCGCAAAAAGAGATAAAATTAATCCGATTATCTCCTATCCAGAAGCAAAAACTTTTAAAGACAGTTACGATTTTCCTTTTACCACTACTTCCATTTCTTTCGTTGCATCACAAACTGCAGAAGTAAAATACGAAAACACCAAAACAGATCCCGAAATACAAGTACTAGGAGTTGATGAATATTTTAATTTAAATTCGGGACAAGAAGTTGTTTTAGGCAGGGATTTTAATGCCAATGACATTTCAAATAATGCTTTTGTTTGTATTGTAGGTAGCGATTTTGCTACCAAAGGTTTGCTCAAAGATGTCAATCCGATTGATAAAGTGGTTTCTGTACGCGGCGCAAAATTCAAAGTAATCGGAGTATTAAAAGAAAAAGGTTCCACTTTTGGCAACAATCAAGATTTAAGAATGTTCATTCCGATACAAGTAGCACGCTCTCTTTTTTCGGCACCAAAAATCAACTATTCTATTCGTAGCATGGTGAGTAAAGGAGATTTGCTCGAACCAGCTATTGAAGACGCAACGCTTGCTATGCGACAAGTTCGAAAATTAAATCCGATAGAAGAAAACGACTTCGGAGTTTCAAGAAGTGATGATCTCGCTAACAAATTAGCCGGAATTACCGTCTATTTAAGTATTGCAGCTTGGGTAATTGGCATCATTACCATTTTAGGATCTTCTATTGCTTTGATGAATATAATGATTGTGTCAGTAACCGAAAGAACACGTGAAATTGGTGTTAGAAAATCTTTGGGAGCCAAGAAAAGCACCATTGCTTGGCAATTTTTTGTAGAAACTTTAATCATTAGTAATATTGGCGGTTTTGTAGGTATTTTACTCGGAATCGGAATTGGCTATCTATTTGCCATTGGATTTGATTTCGCTTTTGTAATTCCATGGAAAGCGATTTTTGCAGCTGTAGCTACGAGTTTTGTTGTAGCCGTGGTTTCGGGATTATATCCTGCAATTAAAGCGTCGCAGTTAGATCCTATTGAGGCTTTGCGTTATGAGTAGTTTTCCGATTTCCGTTAATGAATACAAGAAATCATTCTGTTATTATTGTAAATATCTTTGTGTAATTCTATATTTCTAAATCCTAAATTCTCCAGTAATTCAACTGTTTCTTTACCTAAATACTGATTAATTTCAAAATAAAGATTTCCGTTTTCTGATAAATTTATTTTAGCTAATTCAGCAATTTTTCTATAAAAAAGTAACGCGTCATTGTCTTCTACAAATAAGGCTAAATGTGGTTCGTATTTTAGAACATTCGGATTTATTTCTGCCTTTTCCAACATTCGTACATAAGGCGGATTGGAAACGATACTATCAAATTGTTGTTCTAAATCGGC
>JAYVFV010000171.1:0-10127 GCA_043772885.1 Flavobacteriales bacterium | reverse complement strand
CTTTCCAAAATCTTCTTCGGCACAAACGAACGTACCAATTACTCAAATTTTCCTGAACAAAATCGGAAATCGCTCTTGCAGCTTTCGTTGGCTCGTAATCGGCATACGCTTCGTCAACCACTTTTATTAAAGTATGCAATTCGGATAAAATCCAACGGTCAATTTCGGGTCTTTCGTTTAACGGAATTTCGGCTTCTGCATAGTTGAAATTATCGATGTTAGCATACAAACTAAAGAACGAATACGTGTTGTATAATGTTCCGAAGAACTTTCGACGCACCTCAGCTATACCTTCCAAATCGAATTTTAAATTATCCCACGGATTGGCATTAGAAATCATGTACCAACGCGTTGCATCCGGACCGTACTCTGCCAAAGTAGTAAATGGATCGGCTGCGTTTCCGAGACGTTTGGACATTTTTTGTCCGTTTTTGTCTAAAACTAATCCGTTGGAAACGACATTTTTATAAGCGATTTTATCAAAAACCAACGTTCCGATGGCGTGTAATGTATAAAACCAACCACGCGTTTGATCGACACCTTCAGCAATAAAATCGGCAGGAAATGCTTTATTTTCGTCTATTAAATCTTTGTTTTCAAAAGGATAATGCCATTGTGCATAAGGCATGGCGCCCGAATCAAACCAAACGTCAATCAAATCACTTTCGCGTTTCATCGGTTTGCCAGAAGCGGAAACTAGCACCACATTGTCAACTACATTTTTGTGTAAATCAACCAACTCGTAGTTGGCTTCGCTCATATTTCCGATAACAAAACCTTGAAACGGATTTGCAGATTGGAAACCCGCAGTAATTGATTTTTCGATTTCGGAATACAATTCTGCTACCGAACCTATTATTATTTCTTCGGTTCCGTCTTCGGTTCGCCAAATAGGTAACGGAATTCCCCAAAAACGAGAACGCGATAAATTCCAATCGTTGGCGTTTTTAAGCCAATTTCCAAAACGGCCTTCACCAGTTGCTTTTGGTTTCCAGTTGATGGTTTCGTTGAGGTCGAACATTCGGTCTCTGATTTCGGTTACTTTAACGAACCAAGAATCTAATGGATAATATAAAATTGGCGTGTCTGTTCTCCAACAATGCGGATAACTGTGGACATATTTTTCTACTTTAAAAGCTTTGTTTTCTTCTTTTAATTGGATAGCGATTGTTACATCAACCGAACGTTCTGGTGTTTCACCTTCGTTGTAATATTCGTTTTTTACGTACTTACCTGAATAATTTCCTAAACCTTCAATGAATTTTCCTTGTAAATTTACTAATGGCACTGGATTTTCATTTTCGTCTAAAACTAACATTGGCGGTACTTCTGGTTTTGCTTCCTTGGCAACTTTAGCATCATCGGCACCGAATGTTGGTGCGGTATGTACAATTCCTGTTCCGTCTTCAGTCGTTACAAAATCGCCCAAAATAACTCTAAAAGCATTTTCTGGATTTTGGTAAGGTAATGTCCAAGGTAATAATTGCTCGTAACGGATTCCGACTAAGTCTTTTCCTTTGCATTCGGCTAGTATGTGATATGGTATATTTTTATCGCCTTCTTTAAAGTTTTCAAAATCGTGCGGTTGGGTACTTGCAAAAAATCCTTTTCCAAATTGTTTTCCGACAAGGTTTTTTGCCAAAATTACTTTTGTGGGAAGGAACGTATATTGATTGAAAGTCTCCACCAAAACGTATTCTATTTTTGGTCCGACTGTCAATGCTGTATTGGAAGGTAAGGTCCACGGAGTAGTCGTCCAAGCTAAAATGTGAATGTCGCCAAATCCTAGTAAAAAATTAGGTAACGATTCGTTTTTAGTTTTGAATTGAGCCACAACGGTGGTATCAGTTACATCTCTGTAACTTCCGGGTTGGTTGACTTCGTGTGAAGATAATCCGGTTCCTGCCTTTGGTGAATACGGCTGAATGGTGTAGCCTTTATACATCAAATCTTTATCATAGATTTGTTTCAAAAGCCACCAAACGCTTTCCATGTATTTGGATTTGTAGGTTACGTAAGGATCTTCCATATTAACCCAATAGCCCATTTTTTCGGTTAAGTCGTTCCACACATCGGTATAACGCATTACGGTTTTTTTACACGCATTATTGTATTCTTCGACAGAAATGGTTTTTCCGATATCTTCTTTGGTGATTCCGAGTTCTTTTTCGGTTCCGAGTTCTATTGGTAAACCGTGAGTATCCCATCCGGCTTTACGTTTTACTTGAAAACCTTTTTGAGTTTTATAACGACAAAAAATATCTTTAATAGCACGCGCCATCACGTGATGGATTCCTGGTAAACCGTTGGCTGAAGGCGGTCCTTCAAAAAACACAAATGGTTGGTTTCCTTCGCGGGAAGTAACACTTTGTTCAAAGACGTTATTTTTTTTCCAAAAAGCAAGCACTTCCGACGCCACAGTTGGCAAGTTAAGTCCTTTGTATTCAGTAAATTTTGTGCTCATTTTTGTCGTAATCTTAAATCAGTTTGCGAAAGTAGTGATTTCTAGTAAATAGGCAAAAGGCAATAGGCAAAAGTTTACTATGTTGCGTGAGTGATAGTAGTGAAAATCCTTTTATGGAGTTTACGGAATAAAAGATTGCAACGAATAGCACGACGCCGATAGTTAAAAACAAGTTTGCAAAACGTAGTTTTTACTAATCGGGGGCACGCCCACATTTTAAGCAAAAACCTCTTTTAAAACATCAAGGGATTTTGGTTTTTTAAATCCGTCGAGGTGAATCGAATAATAATCGAGGAGGATTTTTAGAAGGATTTGCCGCTCAATTCCGGCGAAGACTTTTTGATCGGAATCAAATTTTAGGTTGAGGAGTTTTTTAAACAAATGCGTTTCATGCTCCGAAAGACAGCTTACACCTTGAAATGGCGAAAAAACGCCTTCAATCATTTCGAAATGTTTGCCATTAGTTTCGGAAGTATCGGGATAGAATCCGAAAAATTTTGTGATTTCTAACAATAAGATCAAATGAAAATTTGCCGTTTCTTCATGTGTATCCAACCAAAGCAAAGCCGTTTCAAGAAAGGTAAATAAACTTTCGTTTTTTTCTTCTTCTTTGATGCTATGATGGAGCATTTCGGAGAGAAAAATAACGATAGTACTTTTTACAACATCGGTATTTATCGTTTGAAAAGCAGCTGACAATTTTATTTCTTTAAAGTGTTCTAAAGTTTCTTTATTCTTGTGATTCGCTTCTATTTCAAGAATGGTCAACGGTTGGAAATAGGCGATTTTTTGATTGGATTTTTTTCCAGAATACGCACTCGGAACGAAATAACTTTTGAGTCCGTCTGATTCGGTAAAACATTTTACAATCAGGCTTTTTTCCTGATATCGTAAAGAGGATATTACGATGGCTTTTGTTTTGATCAGCATTATCGGATGATCATTACTTTTTTGACTGTGGTGTCAACGCCATCTTGGGCAGCAACAAAAATCATGTAAACACCCGATGCTACTCGGTATTTACCAAATGCGGATGTGTCCCATTCAATCGTTCCGCCAGAGGAAGTCGTTTCGTACACTAAATTTCCTTCGATGTCGGTGATTTTTATATTGGCTTTGTCGGTTAATCCGTTAATTTTTACAGTTCCTGCAAATTCGGGACGAACCGGATTGGGATAGACATATACATTGCTCAAATCGTCGTTTGGTTTTGTGGCAGTTCCTTTAAAAGAAACCAAACCTTTATCAGTGGCGAAGAAAACTTCGCCGGTTATGCCGTCAATTTCAATATCGTTTACATTATTACTTGGGAGTGGCGAATTTTCTTTGGTGAATTTATAAATCGTTTCTTGTCCGTTTGCTGAAACCAGATAAACTCCAGCATCCGCTAAGGACACCCATTTTCTATTGGCACCATCTACTGCAATATCTAAGATAAATTGTTCATAAAAAAGTTCTTGGTTTAAAACTTGTCCGTTTATTTCTTCTTGAATTACTATAGATGTAGATTGAATATCGTCTTGCGATACAAATTGATCGACACTTTGAATAATTCGCAAGCCCCTTGAAGTTCCAATCCAAACTTGATTTCTATTATCTATAGCAACACATCTGGTATCGGCGTCTGGTAAATTCCCATTGTTATCTGTTGTAATTACAATCGATTTATTTGCCAATTGATCGTTAAATGCAATCAATCCATTTCTGGAAGTGGGTAGCCATTTAGTTCCGTTTTTATCCACAACAGGAATAGCGTAACATTCGCCATTTGTTTCTGGAATAATAGCTGAAAAATCATACGATTGCCATTGTCCGTTAGCTCTTAAAACCTTAAGTGGTTTTGCCGCATAATTATTGGTCATCCAAAGGTTTCCGTTTTTGTCATAAGCAGGTCCGTTTACTCGTATTCCATCTATCGCTATTTCAAGTCCGTCATTGCCTGTATTTGTATTGTTATAAAGCGTTGTAGGAGTTCCGTTAACCACTTTTAATAATCCAGAAAAATAAGAACTGACATAAAAATCATTTTCATTATTGGGGTTAAATGCCAAATTAGAAAGCGCTTTTGCACCGAATAAATCAGAATACGGAAGTACATCCCAACCATTTTGTGCGGTGTATTTGCTTATTGGGAATTTAAACGGGCCGTCAAAAGGAGGTTCTAAATTATAGGGATTATAGGTTCTGTTGTATTTTCCGTATAAAGCCCATAAAGTAGTCGTTGATTTTTTTACTCTAAAAACGGCGTTTAATACTGGTCCGTTGGGTTTTATTTCATTAAAACTGGTCGGATTTGAAATGGAAGAAGAAAGTATTCCTCTTTCATTTGTTCCGATAAAAATCAAACTATTTAAAACCGTAGCACATGTAAATGTTATTGGATCGCCGTTAACTTGATTGCTTTGAATGTGTGCTGCCAATTGCATTGTTGGATTGTAAACATATACGTGATTGGCTGAAGTAACCGTTAAGTAACTATTGGAAGCCCTGATGTCTTTAATCTGTTCCGAATACTGTGCTATTAATGTAAAAGTAGTGCCGTCGTATTTATACAGTTTATTATCATTTCTAATGGCGAAAATCAAATTATTGAATGTGGTAATTCCATCCCAGAAATATCCAGAAATATCAACCCATTGATTAAAATCATCTAAAAAGGGATTGGATAAATTGGCTCTTCTTATACCGCCACCAGCTGGATATGGTGTTACTGCATAAATAAATCCGTTATTTATTGTGGTTTGCACAACCGAAATATTGGCTCCAAATGGGCCCATGTAATAGGTTTCACCAAACTCCATAGTTGCTAAATCAAAAACCGAAATTCCGTAATCACACGAAATGTAGATTTTGCCATTATTTTCTAAAAAATGATTGATTTTTTTTATAAAGGGAGAAACAGGAACTTCATCAATAATACCTCTTTTTTGCAATATAGTTCCGTCGTTTTTTACGATATATAGCAATCCGTTTTTATTCCCAACAAAAGTAAAATTAGCATTCTCACTTCTATAAATTGCTGTAATGTCGTCTGTTTTAAGTCCGTCAATGGAATTTACAGTCGTTATATCATTTGACGTTAATTTCTTTGAAAAATAGGCATTTTCCGAAGAAGCATAAATAGTATTGGTAGCTTCTGATAAATCGGTAATATGATTATAAGAAAAGTAGCCTTTCCACTGCTGGTTGTTTTGACCAATTGCAAATAACGGAAGCAATAAAAAATAAATCAGGTATTTCTTCGTAATCATTTTATATAAATTGAAGGACAAATATACTATAAACGCTAAAATTAGGTATTTAATATAGCTCAAAAAAAATGCCCTCTAAAAAGAAGGCATTTTGAACTTTATTTTTATTTGGAATTATACAACTCCTTGACCTAACATAGCGTCGGCAACTTTAACGAAACCAGCAATGTTGGCACCTTTTACATAATCTGTATGTCCGCTAGCATCGGTTCCGTATTTCACACAAGAAGCGTGAATGTTCAACATAATGTTTTTAAGTCGTTCATCTACTTCTTCAGAAGTCCAACTTAAACGCAAAGAGTTTTGCGACATTTCCAATCCAGATGTTGCAACACCACCAGCATTAGATGCTTTTCCTGGAGCGAATAAAATTTTTGCTTTCAAGAAAACTTCAACAGCTTCTGGAGTAGAGGGCATGTTAGCTCCTTCGGCAACACAAATACATCCATTAGCAACTAATGTTTTTGCTTCTTCTTCGTTTAATTCATTTTGAGTTGCACAAGGTAAAGCCACATCGCATTTTACTTCCCATGGACGTTTTCCTGCTACAAATTTTGCTTTTGGATATTTTTTTAGATAATCAGAAATTCTACCGTAGTTAACATTTTTGATTTCCATTACGCAGGCTAATTTCTCAACGTCTATTCCATCTGCATCATAAATGTATCCAGATGAATCGGATAATGTAACTACTTTTCCGCCTAATTGCGTTGCTTTTTCACAAGCATATTGTGCTACATTTCCAGAACCTGAAACGACAACAGTTTTTCCAGTAAAGCTGTCGCCTTTAGTTGCCAACATGCTTTGTGCAAAATACACATCGCCGTATCCTGTAGCTTCTGGACGAATTAATGAACCTCCGAAAGAAATTCCTTTACCCGTTAAAACGCCAGTAAATTCGTTGCGTAATCTTTTGTATTGACCAAACATATAACCCACTTCTCTTCCTCCAACTCCGATATCTCCCGCAGGAACGTCGGTATCTGCACCAATATGTTTTGACAATTCGGTCATGAAACTTTGACAAAATCTCATAATTTCGATATCTGATTTTCCTTTTGGATCAAAATCAGAACCTCCTTTTCCACCGCCCATTGGCAATGTAGTTAAGCTGTTTTTGAACGTTTGCTCAAAAGCTAAGAATTTTAAAATGCTTAAGTTAACAGTTGGATGAAAACGGATTCCTCCTTTGTAGGGCCCGATAGCTGAGTTCATTTGAATTCGGTATCCTCTGTTTACTTGCGTAGTTCCAGCATCGTCAATCCATGTTACTCTAAACATGATGACTCTTTCTGGTTCTACCATTCTTTCCAAAAGCATTTTGTTTTGGTATTTTTTATTTTCTTCAATAAAAGGGATAACTGCTTCGGCTACTTCCTTAACTGCCTGGATAAATTCAGGTTCATTAGGATTTCTCTTGGCTACCGCATCAATAAAAGTGTTAATACTTTGTGACATAAAAATAGAATATTTAATGTTTAAGAAAACGTTTTCGTAAAATCGGGACAAAGATACATTTTATAAGAATAACGGCGTAATTTTTTTTATTTCTATTCTGAATTAAATTTAAGAATGCGAAAAAATTGTGCAGAATTAAAACATTATACGACTATTTTCGTTAGATATACGTATATTTAATTTAATATGTTACTACTGTTTTTATATATTTGTTGATAATTGAATTTAATACTATGCTGATGTCAAGAAATTTTATTGTGATCGCTCTACTTTTCTTAAGTGTAATCACCAAAGTAAACGCACAGTTTGGATTTTCGCATGAATTGGGTGCTATTGTTGGACCTGTTGCTTTTCAATCGGATTATGGTCAGCGCTATGATTTTTCTACAAATGCTGGAAATACTGGTTATGGAGTAGGAATTATTCACTATTTAAATTTCTCTTATAAAGCAGAATGTAATTGTTACACTCCCGAAACTTATTTTAATGATCACTTTAAATTACGAAGTGAGTTCTCGTATAATAAAACCGATTTAGAACATTATGGAGAATGGGTTGACCCTAGAAGAACCTCGTTAACCGCTGTTCAACTAAGAGCGATGAGAGGAAGTACTGCCGTAACTAATATCGGAATGCAATTGGAATATTACCCTTTTAGTATTCGAGAATTTACTGCTCGTATTGGTAGTTTTGCGCCATTTATTAGTTTGGGTGGCCAATTTTGTTTTTACAAACCCACTTCTTATTCTACATTAGGTCCCGGTTTAGGTTCTTTACCAACCGTTACACCAATTAAATATATTGACGCATTTGATAATAAGGGCGGAACCGTTTGGTCCATTGTTTCAAGTGTAGGAACACGCTATAAATTAACGGAACTGTCTGATTTAATCTTAGATTTAAGATTACAATATTATTTTTCTAATTGGGTGGATGGTTTAAATCCAAATCCAGCCATTTATAAAGAAAATAGAGCCAACGACTGGAATGTTTGGTTGAATTTTGGCTACATTTATTACCTTGGTGTAAATTAAAAAAACCGTCACGACAAATCGAGACGGTTTTTTTAGTTATCTAAATGCCTGTTCAATATCGGCAAGCAAATCATCAATGTCTTCAACGCCAACACTCAAACGAACTAGATCATCGGTTATTCCGATTGCTGCGCGCTTGTCTTCCGGAATGGAAGCGTGAGTCATTAATGCTGGATGATTCGCCAACGATTCTACTCCACCTAATGATTCGGCCAAAGTAAACACTTTTAAGTTTTCTAAAAATGCAATGGCATCTTGTTTCTTAGCCGATTTAAAAGTGAAAGTAACCATTCCTCCAAAACCACTCATTTGTTTTTTTGCAATTTCATGCGATGGATGATCGGGTAATCCTGGGAAATATACTTTTTCAACTTCGGGATGATTGCTTAAAAATTCGGCGACTTTCATTCCGTTTTCACAATGTCTTTGTACTCGTAAATGCAAGGTTTTAATTCCTCTTAAAACCAAGAAACTATCCATCGGACCTAGCGTTGCGCCAGTAGCAAATTGTTGAAAATGCAATTGTTCTCCCAAAGCGGCGTCTTTTACAATTAATGCTCCGGCAATAACATCCGAATGTCCGCCAAGGTATTTTGTTGCCGAATGCATTACCACATCGGCTCCTAAATCTAATGGTTTTTGTAGGTACGGCGTTGCAAAAGTATTGTCTACTGCAAAAAGAATATTGTTGGCTTTTGTGATTTTAGCAATTTCTTGAATATCGACAATTTTCATCAACGGATTTGTTGGTGTTTCTATCCAAACTAATTTAGTATTCTTGTTAATTAACGATTGGAATTTCGCTGTATCGTTCATATCGATAAAGTGAAATTTTATACCAGAATCTTTGTATATACGTGTAAACATTCGGTATGTCCCTCCATACAAATCGTCCATAGCAATGATTTCGTCACCTGCTTTATACGATCGAAGTAAACAATCTGTCGCGGCTAAACCAGATGAAAAAGCTAAACCACGAGTTCCGTTTTCGATACTTGCTAACGCATTTTCTAAAGCGGTTCGTGTTGGATTTGCAGCCCGCGAATATTCATAATCGGGATTTACAGGTTGCCCTGGTGTGATTTGTGCAAAAGTAGATGTTTGATATACTGGCGGCATTACGGCTCCAGTTGCGGGATCATGATGTTGTCCGCCGTGTATGGTTTTGGTATTGAATTTCATTTGATTTAAAAAATTTTTGTAAAGATAGTGAGTTTGTTTTTGGCCACGAAGACACAAAGTCACAAAGTTTTTTGAAATTTAAATGTTGTGCTTACTATTAAGTCTTAGCCCAGATAGCAGTGGAAATCCTGTCATTGCGATTTGACAATTGCGATAAGATTGTTTCATTCCTCCCATTGACAGATTGCATTGGATAGCTGAAGATTGCTTCGTTCCTCGCAAAGACTGCTTCTAAACAAACTTCCTAATATTCATCATAAACCCTAGATGAATCGCTTCATGATAGTTGTTAAATTCCATTGCTTCTTTGGTGGATGCTAAATTAAATCCTGTTCCCGTAGTATATTCATTATAGGAAATAAATTTGCCCTCAGCGTAATCTTCTTTTGTTTTTTCGAGTAGTGAAAATAAGAGTGTTTTAAGTTCGTCGACTTCGGCTTGAGTTTTTATTCCTGTTGGTTTGGAACCGTTTTATACGTATCCAACAATTCAGTTGTGATGTTCATTGAAAGTCCCGAAAGGCTGTACACTAAACCTTGTTGTGCCACGATGATGTGTCCTAAATTCCAAATCAAATTATTGCTAAATCCGTTTGGAATTTTGTTTAATTGTTCCAAGCTATAATTTTCTAAAAACGCTTTGTAAATGTTTCTATTGGTTTCCCAAATTTTAAAAGTGGCTTCCATTTGAATTTTTTTATAAAAATACATATTATAAGTTTTAAATGAATTTTCTTTG
>JAYVFV010000170.1:0-10184 GCA_043772885.1 Flavobacteriales bacterium | reverse complement strand
AATAATTCGCCAGAAATTCGCCACGAAATAGCTTAAAAAGCCCATTTTCAAAAAACTAACTAACTGATAACCAACCAACAAATTACATTATGGCATTTGATATTGAAATGATTAAGGCACTTTATGAGAAATTGCCTGCTAAAGTTGAAGCTGCACGTAAATTATTGGGGCGTCCACTAACACTTACAGAAAAAACATTGTATGCTCATTTGCATATCGATCAAAAAACGGAATCTTTCCAACGAGGAAAATCGTATGTTGATTTTGCACCGGATAGAGTGGCTATGCAGGATGCGACAGCCCAAATGGCATTATTGCAATTCATGCAATCGGGCCGTCCGAAAGTTGCTGTCCCTTCCACTGTTCATTGCGACCACTTGATTACCGCTAAAGATGGTGCGGCAACCGATTTAGCTTTTGCAACAAGTGAAAGTAAAGAAGTGTTTGATTTTTTGGGTTCTGTTTCTAATAAATATGGTATCGGTTTTTGGAAGCCGGGTGCTGGAATTATCCATCAGGTTGTTTTAGAGAACTATGCTTTCCCTGGAGGATTAATGATTGGTACCGATTCACATACTGTAAATGCAGGTGGATTAGGAATGTTAGCGATTGGTGTTGGTGGAGCTGATGCTGTTGATGTGATGTCGGGAATGGCTTGGGAATTAAAATTTCCAAAATTAATTGGAGTAAAATTAACCGGAAAACTTTCGGGTTGGACAGCTCCAAAAGATGTTATTCTTAAAGTAGCAGGAATCCTTACAGTAAAAGGAGGAACAGGCGCTGTTGTCGAATATTTTGGCGAAGGAGCAACTTCAATGTCATGTACAGGAAAAGGAACAATTTGTAATATGGGTGCCGAAATTGGTGCAACTACTTCTACTTTCGGTTATGATGCTTCAATGAGTCGCTATCTGCGTTCAACCAATAGAGCTGATGTAGCCGACGCTGCCGATAAAGTAGCTTCATATTTAACAGGTGATGTAGAAGTATATGCCAATCCAGAAAAATATTTTGATCAAGTAATTGAGATTAATTTATCAGAATTAGAACCGCATTTAAATGGACCTTTTACTCCCGATTTGGCTACTCCAATTTCCAAAATGAAAGAGACAGCAATAAAAAATAACTGGCCACTGAATATTCAAGTAGGTTTAATAGGTTCTTGTACCAATTCATCTTATGAAGATATTGCTCGTGCAGCATCATTAGCTAAACAAGTTGCCGATAAAAATTTAAAAACAAAATCGCAGTTCACCATTACTCCTGGTTCTGAAGTAGTGCGTTATACGATTGAGCGCGATGGTTTTATCGATTTATTTGATAAAATTGGCGCGACGGTTTTTGCGAATGCATGCGGACCATGTATCGGAATGTGGGATAGAGAAGGTGCAGAAAAGGAAGAGAGAAATACCATTGTACATTCTTTCAATCGTAATTTTTCTAAACGTGCCGATGGAAATCCAAATACCTTAGCTTTTGTAGGTTCCCCTGAATTGGTCACGGCTTTAGCTATTGCTGGAGATTTAGGGTTTAATCCATTAACTGATACGTTGATCAACGAAGACGGACAAGAAGTGCGATTAGATGCACCAACAGGTGATGAATTACCACCAAAAGGATTCGATGCTGAAGATCCAGGTTTCCAAGCACCAGCCGAAGATGGAAGTAATGTAGTAGTTACCGTTTCGGAAACTTCAGAACGTTTGCAACTCTTAGCTCCATTTGCTCCTTGGAATGGACAAAATTATTTAGGTGTAAAATTATTAATAAAAGCTTTCGGAAAATGTACTACCGACCATATTTCAATGGCTGGACCATGGTTGCGTTTCCGTGGACATTTGGATAACATTTCTAATAATATGTTGATTGGTGCTATCAATGCATTCAATCAGAAACCAAATTCTGTTAAGAATCAATTGACAGGAACGTATGATGCAGTTCCTACTGTGGCAAGAGCATACAAAGCAGCTGGAGTTCCTTCAATAGTTGTTGGTGATCATAATTATGGTGAAGGTTCTTCTCGCGAACATGCGGCAATGGAACCAAGGTTTTTAGGAGTGAAGGCAGTATTAGTAAAATCGTTTGCTCGTATTCATGAAACGAATTTGAAAAAACAAGGAATGTTAGGATTGACTTTTGCTAACGAAGCCGATTACGATAAAATTAAAGAAGATGATACGATTAACTTTATTGATTTAATAAGTTTCGCTCCAGGAAGACCTTTAACGTTAGAGCTTGTTCATGCTAATGGTGCTAAAGAAACTATTTTAGCAAATCACACGTATAATGACGGTCAGATTGAATGGTTTAAAGCAGGTTCTGCATTGAACTTAATTGCTGCTGCAGGAAAAGCATAAATATATTCTTCAAAGTTCAATAAACAAAATTATAAAAAAGCGACATTGAAAATCCTCGAATTATTTTGAGGATTTTTTTAGAGTTTAACAAAAAAAGACAAAAAACTCTTTTATTTTTAAATTTAATTTTTACATTTGTATAATAATTCAAAACAAATGTTTTCAAAATCCTGTGAATACGCTATAAAGGCGATGATATTTGTAGCTCAAAAATCGAAAGATGAGGGTAGAGTAGGTGTAAAGGAAATTGCAAATGGCATCGATGCTCCAGAACATTTTATTGCAAAAATATTACAAGATTTAGGAAAGAAAAATTTAGTAAATTCTGTAAAAGGACCTAATGGTGGATTTTATATGGACAAACTAAATCTAAAAAGTTCTATTGCAGATATTGTAATTGCAATTGATGGTGATGGAATTTATAAAGAGTGCGTGATTGGCTTAAAAGCATGCTCCGAAAAAAATCCTTGCCCAGTTCATTTTGAATATAAAGAAATTAAGAAAAATTTGATCACAATGTTAGAACAAAATACTATCGCAGATTTTAATTATAAACTGGATACAGGTAAATTTTTCCTTAAAAATAAATAACTTTTTTTAGTATAATAAAGGATAAAAAGATATTAATATATGATAATTTTAATTATTAAAAATCAAAGAATTATACAACTCTCTATTAAAATTTCACAATAGTTTATTTAATAAATAGTATAATATTTATGCGATAATTTTAATTTAAATAATTGAAAACGAAAATTTTAAATATGATTTATTTGAAATCTTAATTTAAAAAAATAGTTAAGTAAAAAATCCAAAACATTAAATATAAAACAATCATTAAATATGAAATTAGATAAAAAAATAATTCTCACATTTCTATTAGCTTTTACGGTTTCAGAATCACTTTTTGCTCAAAGCACAAATAATATTATTACAAACAGCAACAATTTGTTAGGATTGTGGTTGTTGCTAATTATTATTCTTGTGCCAACTGTTGTTTTTATTGGAGTTTTATATCTCAAATTCAAAGACCAGGTTACAGAAAACGAAGAATGGAAAAAATTAAACAATGAAACTCACTTTTCTGACTATTTGAAAAATTTAAGTAAAAGTCAAATTCATAAATTCATTAATTTAAAAAACGCTAGTAAATTGAAAAACAATAATTCTAAAATCATAAAAACTATTGCGTTTTTATTTTTTTCAGCTGATCTTTTTGCACAAAATCCGAGTAATCCAAAAGAAAATTTTTTTAGCCAACCTGGAATTATTATAACTATAATTATTGTTTTAATTCCGATTTTACTTGCTGTTATTTTTGCAATGGTAAAAGCAAACACCGCAATTAAATCTTATATTAATAAAGGCAAAGTAGTCGAAGCACAAGAGTTTGCTTCGCATATTGAAGCTTTAGATATTCAAGAATTAGAAGAAAATTTAGTAAAAAGAGAAAATGCGTTAAATTTTCATTTGTCTAATAACGAACTTTCAGGAACTGAAAAAGCTGAGGACAAAATCGGAATACTAAGCAACATCCGAGAAAAACATGAAACCCATTTTATCTCTCTGAAAAAGAAAGCCGTTCGTAAACCAAGTTTAGAACCAAATATTGCCAAACTAATTATTTGGTATTTTGGATGTGCCACTTTTTGGTTGGTCCTTGGAACAGGAGTTGGCGAATATTTAGGGATAAAATTCGTCGCTCCAGATATAGATCATAGCAGTTGGTTAAGTTTTGGAAGATTACGCCCTGTTCATACCAACATTGTGTTTTGGGGTTGGGCTTCATTAGGAATGATGGGTTTGGGATATTATGTGGTGCCAATAGTTAGTAATGCCAAAATTTATAGTATAAAATGGGGTTGGATTGCGTTAATACTGACCAATTTAATGGTGGTTCTAGGGACAGTTTGTCTGATGTCTGGGATTAATAATGGGGGTGGAGAATTCCGGGAATACATCTGGCCAGTAATGGTATTTTTTGCAGTAGCACTAATTTTAACATTAGCCAACTTTATAATGACGGTTGCCAATCGAACAACTAAAGAAATTTACATTTCAAATTGGTATATTGTTTCTGCGATAATTTTCACAATAATAGTAGCGTTAACGGCTTATTTGCCATTTTGGCAAGATGGCGTTTCCGAAACCATTGTACAAGGTTATTTTATGCACTCGGGTGTAGGAATGTGGTTTACACTCTACACTTTAGGATTATTATATTACTTTATTCCGCAGCAAATTAACAAACCAATTTACGCTTACAGTTTGGGGATTTTAGCTTTTTGGACACAAATAATTTTTTACACGATAATAGGCACGCACCATTTTATTTTTGCGCCAATTGCTTGGTGGTTGCAGACGGTTGCCATAGTCGGAAGTGCTGGAATGATTATTCCAGTAGTCGCTGGAACTATAAATTTTTCGATGACTTTTAAAGGAAATTGGAATAAAGTATCCACGAGCTACACCTTACCATTCTTTTTACTTGCCGTTATTTATTACTTTTTGGTATCCATTCAAGGTACAGCAGAAGCTTTTAAATTCACCAATTTACTTTGGCATTTCACCGATTTTACGGTTGCTCATGCCCATTTAGGATTTTACGGAATCATCACTTTTACACTTTGGGGAGGCATATATGTAGTAGTGCCTAGACTTACAGGGAAAGAACCACCGCAACATTTAGTAGGTGTTCATTTTTGGTTGGCGTTTATTGGATTGTTGTTTTATTCCGTTCCGTTATCCATTGGTGCCACTTTGCGTGGATTAATGTGGATGGAAGGAAAACCGTTTATTGATAGCGTAGTTCTAATGTTTGACTTTTGGGTTTGGCGTGCCATTGGTGGAAGTTTGATGTTTATCTCCCATTTAATTTTCGCTTATAATTTTTATCGAATGACCACAAAAGAACTGGAAGAAGTGGATGTAAAAGAAGAAGCTTTCAAAATTCTAGAACAACAAATAAAATAATTTATAATTATGAATATTTTCAACAATCATAAAAGATTATTCATCACAGCGGGGCTTTTGTTTACGCTGCTAACCTATTTGACTGTGATTATGCCAGCGTTTCAAAACCAATATTCTAATTTGCCTTTGCCAGAATCAAAACCACTTTCTGGCGATGCTAAAGCTGGTAAACTCATTTATATTGCTGAAGGTTGTGTAGGTTGTCACTCACAGCAAGTGCGTAATGTCGAAATGGATAAAATGTTTGGAAGCCGTCCCGGAATGGCTGCTGATTACGCTAATATTGGTCGGACCAGCATTTGGCAAAACACCGCTACGCTAATGGGAACCGAACGAACAGGTCCCGATTTGACCGATGTTGGAAACCGCCAACCAAGTAAAGAGTGGAATTTAATGCACTTGTACCAACCTCGAAGCGTTGTTGCTCAATCCATTATGCCATCTTATAAATGGCTATTTGAAATGAAGTTAAATCCTTCTAAAAATGATGTAATAGTTAGCATGCCAGCCGAATTTATGAATGGTAAACCAGGAAAACTAGTAGCCAAAAAAGAAGCATTACAGTTGGTAGCTTACATTCAATCACTAAAACAAACTCCTTTACCAGAAGGAACTGTACCACAAGAATTTCTATATAAAAGGGAAATTGCAAAAGGTACTGATTCAAAAGCGGGATCTAAATCTGACGGCAAAGCGCTTTATACTGCCAATTGTGTAGCTTGCCATCAAGCGAATGGCGAAGGATTGAAAGGTGCTTTTCCACCACTTAAAGGAAGTGCTGTTGTAACAGGCGAAAATTTGGAATTGTATGTTGATATTATTATGAATGGCTATGATGCCAGATCCGATTTTGGTGTTATGGCTGCCGTGGGAACCAATATGAATTTCACCGAATTCGATGTTGCTGCAATCATTAATTACGAACGAAATTCCTGGGGAAACAAAGGCAAAGAAGTTTCACCAGAAGAAATCAAAAAAATTATGGATTTTATAAAAATTAAAGTTTCAGCTGAAAATAAATAAAATGAAAAAAGCAATCACATTTCTGTTTCTAATTATTTTTCAAATCGCAGCAATAGCTTGTCCGGTTTGCGAAAGAAACCAACCCAAAATTTTACGTGGCATTGTTCACGGTTCAGGACCAAATAGCAATTGGGATTATGTAAGTATTGTCATTACAATGATTATTGCACTTTTAGCCCTTATTTTTTCTATAAAATGGCTCTGGAAACCGAATGAAAACAATAAAGACCATATTAAATATTCAATCTTTAAATAAATTAAAATGAAAAATAATAGTGCTGTTTTTATATTTTTAGATGAAGAAATGCAACCCTTTGGCGAATTCTCCGTTCCAATAAACTTCGAATTAGATACTACAAAATTGGTTGATGGTGAACATGTTCTAAAAATTGTAAGCAAAGATCCAAGCGGAAAAGAAGGCATCCGAAAAATCCCTTTTTTTGTTCGGAATGGTCCATCAATCGCGGTCGAAGGCATTTCCGAAAATGATATTGTTGATGGTGTAATTCCGATAATGATTAATGCATACGGTAAAGGCGATCAAAAACAATTTTTGATTGAAGGTAGTGAAACTCCACATTCTACTCCAGCTTGGTTCTGGGCAATAATTATTGGCTTTATAGGATTTGCTATTTACTATTTTACAGTAGAAATGACGAGAGGTTTTTAAATTTTTATTTTTTCAATACATTTTCTGGTTTAAAAAAAATGGAAGTAAGTTGAATTTACTTACTAAACCTGCCACAATCCATAATGGAAAATAAATAATATTACAACTTATTTAAATAGTTCTGTAATAAACTTTGAGGTAAAAAGAGTGACATTTATTAAAATAAAAATGCTCTCTTAAAACCCGCAATAAAATGAAAAACTCAGAAAAATTTCCGAAAGCTTCAAACGAGCAATTAGATAATGATGGTTATCCAAAATACCCAGAAAGCGAAGATATTTATAACAAATTTAACAAAGAGTTTGACGTCGATCCAGAAAATATTTCTAAAAATAAAGAGATTCTCAAAATTGATGAAAACCCAACTTGGAACGAAAAAAATTTCAATCAAGACAAATCAGGAAACGATTTAGATATTCCAGGTGCAGAACTTGACGATGATCAAGAAAATATTGGAAGTGAAGATGAAGAAAACAATTCCTACAGTATTGGTGGTGATAATCATAACAATTTAGAAGAAGATAAATCAGAGTAGATAAAAGTTAAATTAAATTCTGTTTAATCATTTTTTGTTGATTTGATAAACTGGCGCAACAACATCTAAAACATAAGGGTTTTCCAATTTTCCGCTTATGACCAACGAAAAGGTACACGAGTTAGATACTTGTTAATCAATTTTTTAAAATGATTATTCAGAATTTAAAAAATAATGAAGTAGTTAATCAATAAAACAATTACCGGAAGGTCATGATAATATTATGTTTCAAAAAACACTAATGTAAAATTAATTAGTAAAAAATTGTATTGGTTTTAAAGATTAACTATTAAGTGAATCACTAAAAATTTAATTATGAAAATACTTATTGTTCTTACATCGCACAGTCAATTAGGTCATACCCAATTAGGCAATGCCGAGGGAAAAACTGGATTTTGGATTGAAGAATTTGCAACTCCATACTATTTATTTACCAAAGCTGGTGTTCAAATAGTACTAGCTTCTCCTAAAGGCGGTCAACCACCAATTGATCCCAAAAGTGATGCTTTAGAAAATCAAACTGAAGCTACAATTAGGTACAAAAATGATGAAGAATTGCTTGCGAAAATGGCAAATACTTTAAAATTAGAGGATATAAGTGCCAGTGATTTTGACGCTGTTTTTTATCCAGGAGGACACGGACCTTTATGGGATTTAACAACAGATGAGGATTCTATAGGATTAATAAAAGCATTTTGCGCAGCCCATAAACCTGTTGCAACAGTTTGTCATGCACCAGCTGTGTTGTTAAATGTTAAAGATAAAGATGGAAATTATTTGGTTAAAGGAAAAAATGTTACTGGATTTTCGAATACCGAAGAAATAGCGGTTAAACTTGAAAAAATTGTTCCTTTTTTACTTGAAGATGAATTAAAAAAGAGAGGTGGAATTTATTCTAAAAAAGAAGATTGGGTAAGTTATGTGGTTAAAGATGGTTTACTAATTACAGGGCAAAATCCGCAATCGTCCGATGCAGTTGCAAAAATATTGCTTGATACTTTAAGGCAAAAATAGTTAAACGTGGATTATAAAGACTATTACAAAATATTAGAGATAGATAAAAAAGCCACGCCAGCCGAAGTGAAAAAGGCATATCGAACTTTGGCAAAAAAAAATCATCCTGACAAGAATTTGGGTGATAAAAAAGCGGAAGAACGATTTAAGCTCATTAATGAAGCCAACGAAGTTTTGACGGATTCCGAAAAACGAAAAAAATATGACGAGCTGGGCGAAAATTGGCAACAAAATCAACAAGCACAAAGCCAACAACGAAATCCGAAGCAACAGCATTATCAAGGCAATCAAAACCAAGGCGATTTTTCCGATTTTTTCGAACAGTTTTTCTCACAGCAGCGCGGTGGAAACCAACAACAAAATCAACCCAGAAAAGGGGGTGATTATGAAACTGAAATGGAAATTTCACTACAAGAAGCCTATTCAGGAACCAATAGAATTATTCAATTAGAAGGCGAGAAGCTTCGATTATCAATTAAACCTGGCGCATATTCTAATCAAAGATTGCGTTTAAAAAATAAAGGCGGAAAAGGAAGTTCTGAAGGCAATCGAGGTGATTTATTTGTTATAGTTAAGGTTTCTGAAAACTCAAAACACATACGAAAAGACAACGATTTATATCAAATCATAACAATAAATTTATATGATGCCATTTTAGGAAACGACATAATTGTAGAAACATTATCGGGAAAATTAAAAATAAAAATTGAGTCAGGAACACAAAACGGAAAATCGATTAGACTAAAAGGAAAAGGAATGCCAGTGTATGAAAAATCAGAAATATTTGGCGACTTATATATCACAATTCAAATAAAAATACCAGAAAGATTAACTGATAAACAAAAAGTTTTGTTTCAAGAATTAAAATTAATTTCTTAGACAAATTCACAAGAAATAATAAACTAATTGTTATGTAAACTTCAAAAAAAATAATTAACCATTATCAAGAAATATACTATGAAAAAAATATTAGTTACAACCGATTTTTCAGCAAATTCTAAAAAAGCAATACGATTTGCAATGCAGTTGGCTTCCCAAAATAATTATAAATTAGTATTTTATAATGTGACTACTGTAATGGAAAAACCCAGTATTTGGGATATCATTTATTATGGTAATTATGAAAGTGCCGAAATTAGAAAAAAATTAGAAAAATTAGAAAATTTTGTAACTAAAATTCATAAAGAAACTTCTTTGCCAAAGATAAGTTATGAATGTATTTGTCAAGTTAAAGATGATTCACTATCAAGTATTGGAAAACAAATTATGAAGTACGCAAATGAAGTTACAGCCAATTACATTTGTGTTAGTATAAGAGGTTCAGGAACCATAGATAAATTATTTGGTACAATTGCTTCCGAACTTATTATAAAATCGAATATTCCTGTTTTTGTAATTCCAAAAAATTATCGCACCAATAAATTTACAACTATTTGTTATGCATCCGATATCGAAAATATTGATACAGAAATTAGAAAAGTAGTCGAACTATCTAATTCGCTTAAAGCCAAAGTTAAAGTTTTGCATTATGATTATGGGGCTTATTTAAAAATTGATAAAGACAAATTAAGTAATGTAGCTAGAAAATATGAATCGGAAGATATTTTATTTG
>JAYVFV010000169.1:0-10212 GCA_043772885.1 Flavobacteriales bacterium | reverse complement strand
TTACATCAGCATCGATTTTTAACAAAGCAATATCCATTTTAGAATCGGTTCCGATAAGTTTTGCTTTGTACACTTTTTTATTGTTGAGCGTAATTTCTAAATCAGTTGCATCTTTAATCACATGATTGTTGGTAACAATATAACCGTCTTCCGAAATAATTACACCACTACCAGTTCCGATTTGTTCTTGTTGTTGTCCGCCTTGTGCACCATAAAAATATTCCATTATTGGATTGGAAATTGTTCTTAGCGAAACATTTTTAACGTGAACAACAGTATGAACAGCTTTGTCAGCGGCATCAACAAAATCAATGTTCTCAGTTGTAGCTAAACCGACCGATTTTCCGTAATAACTGGGCGCTTCTGTAACAATTGACTTACGGTTATCGTTGTTCTCGATAAATAATTTGTAAGTACCTAAAGTAGTAGCGCCACTTAATAAAGACACTAAAAATAAACTTGAAATTCGTTTCATAATCGATATATTTTTAAATTATTTATCCAAATTTATAAAATTATTATTTCTGAAAAATCAGTTTAACGCTCGTTTAACATTCTTTAACGTATCATTAATATTTGTAACTTTGCGAGGAACGAAGCAATTTTTAATGACAATTCAATTTTACAAATACCAAGGAACAGGAAATGATTTTGTAATAATCGACAATCGTCTCGATTATTTTCCGAAAAGTAATATAAAATTAATTGAAAGTATCTGTGACAGACGCTTCGGAATAGGAGCTGATGGATTACTATTGCTCGAAAATGATGCTGTAACCGATTTCAAAATGGTCTATTACAATTCCGACGGAAATGAAAGTTCGATGTGTGGAAATGGCGGTCGATGTATTGTTGCTTTCGCCAAAAGATTAGCAATAATTGATACGAATGCGGTTTTTATTGCCACCGATGGATTGCATCATGCGACGATTTTAAATGACGGAAATGTGTCGCTTCAAATGAAAGATGTTTCTGATGTTATTATCGTAAACGACTATGTTTTTTTAAATACAGGTTCTCCGCATCACGTGCTTTTGGTTGATGATTTGGAAAACTTGGATGTAAAAACCAACGGTTCTAAAATCAGGTATTCCGATTTATACGGTCAAGCCGGAAGTAACGTTAATTTTGTAAATCAAATATCCGAAAATCATTTCGCTTTGAGAACTTACGAAAGAGGTGTAGAAGGCGAAACATTATCGTGCGGAACCGGAGCAACCGCTGTTGCCATTGCAATGAATGCTATTGGGAAAACAAATTCATCAGAAATTCAATTGGACGTTCAAGGCGGAAAACTAAAAGTTTCTTTTCAAAAACAAAATAATATATTTACGAATGTTTTTTTAGAAGGACCAGCGACTTTCGTTTTTGATGGCGAAATTACATTATGATTACACTCAAAGGAAATACTATTTATTTAAGAGCTCTCGAACCCGAAGATTTAGAGTTCGTCTATACTATCGAAAACAATGAAAATATATGGGAAGTTAGCAACACACAAACACCTTATAGCAAATTTTTAATTCGACAGTATTTAGAAAATGCACATCAAGATATTTACGAAGCCAAGCAATTGCGATTGGCGATTTGTAAAAACAGCGATGCAATTGTTATAGGATTAATCGATTTGTTCGAATTTGATCCATTGAATAATCGCGCCGGAATAGGTATTGTCATCCAAAACGAGCACCACAGAAAACAAGGATTTGGCAAAGAAGCATTAGAACTTCTAATACAATATGCCTTTACAAAATTGAATTTACATCAATTATTTGCAAATATTGGAACAAAAAATAAATCTAGTTTACAGCTTTTTACTACTTTTGGATTTCAAAAAATCGGAATAAAAAAAGACTGGAATTTGGTCAATGGAAACTATGAAGACGAAGCCATTTATCAATTACTAAATAATCAATTATAAAATTACACGCTTTGGATATCAAAAAAATACTTAAATACGGTTCGGTTATTATCATTACCATTTTATTGGTATTTGCTATTAAAATATATATTGACATTTTTACCGACAACACCAAGTTCGAGCAAGACGAGGTTTATGTGTACATTCCGACCGACTCCAATTACGAACAAGTAAAAGAAATCATTACGCCATTGGTGAAAAATATCGACAATTTTGAATCGATTGCTGAAAAAAGAAGCTATCCACAAAATGTAAAAGCTGGAAAATTTTTATTTAAAAAAGGAATGAGCAGTTTTGCTTTGCTTTCCGCTATTCGAAGAAATGTACCGGTACGATTGGCTTTTAACAATCAAGAACGATTGGAAAATTTTGTGCAACGTGTGAGTTCTCAAATTGAACCGGATAGTTTAAAATTAATCAATACTTTTAGAGACAGTACTTTCTTAAAAGAAAACAATTTTACCGCTGACAATGTTTTGGGAATGTTTTTGCCAAATACCTATGAGGTGTATTGGAATATTTCTGCTGAAAAATTTCGAGATAAGATGATTAAAGAGTACCGAAATTTCTGGACTGCTGACCGTTTGGCAAAAGCCGAAAAATTAGGATTGACTCCAATTCAAGTCATCACTTTAGCGTCCATTGTTCATAAAGAAACGGTAAAAGCAGACGAACGACCACGTGTGGCAAAAGTGTATTTAAATCGACTTGGAATCGGAATGCCATTGCAAGCCGATCCAACAGTTATTTATGCATTAAAGGCAAGAGATAATGATTTTAATCAAATTATAAAAAGGGTTTTGTATGGCGATTTGACTATCAATTCTCCATACAATACGTATGTTCATTTAGGATTGCCACCTGGACCAATTGCGATGCCAGACATCAATGCAATTGATGCTGTTTTAACTCCAGAAAACAACGATTACATTTATTTTTGCGCCAGCGTTGAAAAATTTGGGTATCATGAATTTGCAACCACGCTTGCCCAACATGGCGTAAATAAAAAGAAATACGTAGAATGGTTGAACAAACAAGGAACAAATAGATAACCTTGGGCACTTATAAAAAAATAGTTTTATTTTTTTTCTTGCTGCAATTCGCTTCTGGATTTTCACAAAATAATTTTGATTCCTTTTTAAAACCTTCCGATTCGTTAAACAAACAAAGAAGAAATACGGTTGTTATTGCTGAGGTTGCTATTGCTGCAACAGCCTTGGTTGGGTTAAACCAACTTTGGTATGCTGATTATCCAAAATCCAGTTTTCATACTGTAAATGACAATTCGGAGTGGTTGCAAATGGATAAAGTCGGACATGTATTTTCATCGTATCATTTGGGAAGTTTTGGAGCAAATGCTTTAAAATGGAGTGGCGCAAGTAAAAAAAGCCAATTGATTTATGGTGCTACTTTAGGGTTTGTTTTTTTAAGTTCGGTTGAAGTTTTAGATGGTTATTCTTCCCAATGGGGATTTTCTTTCGGCGATTTAGCAGCCAATGCTGGAGGAACCGTTTTATATGTTTCGCAAGAATTACTTTGGAAAGAACAACGAATCGTTCCGAAATTTTCTTTTCATACTACTAAATATGCTGATGTAAGATCTGATGTTTTAGGAAGTTCTTTTTCGGAACAATTGCTTAAGGATTATAACGGACAAACGTATTGGTTGTCGGGAAATTTACATTCTTTTTTTAAAACATCTAAAATTCCAAAATGGCTCAATCTTGCAGTTGGTTATGGAGCAGACGGAATGATAAATGTTACTAATGAGACAGTTAACTCAAATTCCATCCAAAATGAGGAAAGAATCCGACAATTTTACTTAAGTTTTGATGTCGATTTGACTAAAATTAAGACAAAGTCACACTTTTTAAAAGCCATATTTGTTCTTTTTAACACAATTAAGATTCCGGCTCCCACGTTTGAAATCAGTAACTCACAAGGTATTAAATTCCATTATTTATACTTTTAGTAAACTTTAACTAGTTGATTATCAATTTATTTAAATTTAGGTTGTACTTTTGCACCGGTAATATCAAGATGGTGACAGCGCTTGGAAAGCACAATTTATGATAAAAAGATGGTTGTTTTATATAGGAATTGCATTGATTGTAGGATTTGTTAGCATGGCTTTCAAACCACTTTCTTCAAAGGATAATCAATGGTTCTATTTAGATAAAGAGGAAGCAGTTTTCTATGAATTCCCTTCCAAAAAAACCACCGATTACATCAGTTTAGGATTACCATTCACAGGAAAATTTTTTATCGGTTTTAAAGAAGCAATTGGATTTAAAGAATCTCAAGGTAAATACCACAAGGTAAATACATTAGGTTATTTAGGTAAGTATCAATTTGGCGAGGCAACTTTAGCGACTATCGGAATTAAAGATAGTTCGCGGTTTATCAATACGCCAAAATTACAAGAAAAAGCTTTTGTTGCACTTTTATCCAAAAACAAATGGGAGTTGCGAGAAGAAATCGAAAAATACGAAGGTAAAATAGTTGGAGGTGTGTTAATTACGGAATCCGGAATATTAGCTGCAGCACATTTAGGTGGAGCGGGTTCGGTAAAAAAATTCTTAAAATCGAATGGAGAAAAAAAATGTAAAGATGCTTATGGAACATCTGTTAAATCCTACATGAGACAATTTGGAGGATATGAAACCGATGCCATTGTTGCTGATAATAATGCAAAAGTAAAATAAAAAATAGTCGCTATTTATTAATAAAGACATCTACCTTTAAAAGGTGTTTTTTGTTTTAAAGCAATTTGTGAACAATAAAAATGGTAGGCCTGTTGTGCAAATCTATTTTAGTTTTTTTCCAATCTGCCACTTTATAGGTTTTGATATATTCTGTTGGTAACGTAATATCACAAGCAATACAAAGATGTGTGTTGGGTTGTAAAATTTGTAAAATATCTTCAACTAATTTATTGTTTCTATAAGGCGTTTCGATAAAAATTTGTGATTGATTCTTATCGTGAGATAGTTTCTCAAAATTTTTTAGCGCCGTTTTTTTATCCGATTTATCGATAGGAAGATACCCATTAAAAGCAAAACTTTGACCGTTCATTCCAGAACCCATCATCGCTAATAAAATAGATGATGGTCCAACTAAAGGAACAACCGGGATTCCTTTTTCATGAGCCATTTTTACAATTACCGCTCCAGGATCGGCAACACCTGGACAACCTGCTTCGCTCATTAAACCTACGTTTATTCCTTCCAAACAGGGTTGAAGCATTCGGTTATGTTCAGCAATTTCGGTGTGTTTATTTAATGTGGAAAGTCGTAAACTCGCCTGTACTTTTTCAGGAAGTACACTTTTTATGAATCTGCGTGCTGTCTTTTCGTTTTCTACGATATAATCGTCAATGAATTCGACTGTGCGTTTTACCGCTTCGGGTAAGACATCAAAGGGATTGCACTCTCCTAATGTGACCGGAATTAAATAGAGTTTTCCGATGTTTTTCATTTATATTTTTCGATTAGTTTTTTGGCTACTATATCGGTTGCTTCATCTAACATTTCATAAACCAAATCGAAACCATTTTGTAATCCGAAATAAGGATCAGGAACATCTACATTATCTCCGGGAAATAATTCGTCAAGTAATAATTTCACTTTATTTTTTTCTTCTTCCGATTTGGCATGGGCAATTACATCATCGTAATTAGAGCCATCCATTACATAAATATAATCGTACAAATCAAAAAAAGTGGATTTAAAATGTTTGCCTCTTTGGTGTGAAATATCCAATCCGTTTTTTTTAGCTGTAGCAATGGATCGTTCATCTGGTTGTTTTCCAACATGCCAAATTCCGGTTCCTGCCGAATCAACAATAAATTTTTTGGAAGGAAGTTTAGCTGCTAAAAGTCCCTCTGCTAAAGGAGAACGACAAATGTTACCTAAACAAACCATTAAAATTTTAACGGACATAAATTTAGTATTCGGTATTCGTATTAAAATCGAAAATTATTATAAGGATAATTTTTTGTGAATATCTTCAACAAACTTTTTAAATTGTTTATCGGTTGATACTAAATTATCAACGGTTTTACAAGCATGTAAAACGGTGGCGTGATCTCGATCTCCGATTTGTGATCCAATATTTGCCAAAGATGCTTTTGTAAATTTCTTAGCAAAAAACATAGCTAACTGTCTGGCTTGCACTACATGACGTTTTCTGGTTTTGGATTGTAAAGTATCTAAATCCAATTGAAAGTAATCCGATACTACTTTCTGAATATAATCGATAGAAATTTCACGTTTTACATTTTTAACAAATTTCTCAACAATGTTTTTTGTTAAGTCGAGTGTCACCTCTTTTTTGTTGAAAGACGATTGAGCAATTAATGAGATAATTGCACCTTCTAATTCTCTAACATTTGATTTGATATTACGAGCGACATATTCTATAATTTCATCCGGCATTTCAACGCCATCACGATACAAGATATTTTTCAAGATCGATATTCTTGTTTCGTAATCGGGTTGGTGTAATTCGGCCGATAAACCCCATTTAAAACGAGATAATAAGCGTTGCTCAATATCTTGCATGTCAACAGGAGCTTTATCTGAAGTCAGAATTACTTGTTTTCCGTTTTGATGTAAGTAATTAAATATATGGAAGAAAACATCTTGTGTTCCTGTTTTTCCAGATAAGAATTGCACGTCATCAATGATTAATACATCAATCAATTGATAGAAGTGAATAAAATCATTACGGTTATTTTTCTTAACGGAATCAATATATTGTTGTGTAAAAACTTCAGCAGAAATATACAGCACTGTTTTTTCTGGATATTTGTCTTTTATTTCAACGCCAATAGCATGTGCTAAGTGTGTTTTTCCCAATCCAACGCCCCCAAAAATTAATAAAGGATTGAACGAAGTTCCGCCGGGTTTATTCGCAACTGCCATTCCAGCAGAACGTGCTAAACGATTGGAATCCCCTTCAAGAAAATTGTCAAAACTATAATTGGCATTTAGTTGCGATTCGATTTTTAAATTTCTAATTCCCGGAATTACAAACGGATTTTTTAATTCGGAATTTAAATTTTTAAAAGGAGCGTCTATTTCTTGTGATTTTATCGGACTTCTATGAGAACTAGGTAATTGTTCTGTAAACGGTTGTTTATTGCCATAAGTGTTCTCCATTTTAATTTTATAGAGTAACTTTGCATTTTTTCCTAGCTCTTTAGTTAGTGCCACTTTTAGTAATTTTACGTAGTGTTCTTCTAACCATTCATAAAAAAATTTACTAGGAACTTGAATATATAATGCGTTATCTGTTAGTTCAACTGACTTAATTGGTTCAAACCAAGTTTTGTAGGCTTGTTCTTGAATATTGTCTTTTATAAAAGACAGACAGTTCTCCCATACTGATTGCGCAGTTTTGTTCATATTGTATTCTAAAAAAAATGATTATTATAAAGGTTCTCTTACAAAAGAAAAAGGTATTTTCTTATGTCATTTCGGGTTAACAAATATGTGAACAATTTTTCTTAAAAAAAAATATAATGGTATTGATTTTTTAAAATTTTTGTTGTATTGAATAGAATTAGTTTTAGATAAAAAGCAAATAAATCAGATGAAAGAACACGAAGTAGAAATTAGAGTTAGGTATTCAGAAACAGATCAAATGGGAGTTGTTTATCACGGGAGTTATGTTCCTTATTTTGAGATAGGTAGAGTTGAATGGCTAAGAAACAAAGGCATTTCGTACAAATCGTTAGAAGAGAGTGGAATAGCACTTCCTATTGTATCGATGCATCTAAATTATAAAAAACCAGCACGTTATGACGACTTACTTACAGTGAAAACAAAGTTTAAAAGTTATAGCGCTGTGAAGATAGAATTTGACTGTGAATTGTGGAGCGAAAAAAATGAGTTATTAACAACTGCTCATTTTATTTTGGTTTTTGTGAATACAAAAACAGGAAAACCAATTATTCCTCCAAAATATATTATAGATATTATGGAATCCTAAATTATTGATTTGATTTAATATCAATTTCAAACATATTCTTAAAAATGTCGAATACCATTTCGGCATTTTTTTTTCGAGTTGCAATTTCAATTACACAAGAGTTTTCATTTTTTTGAGAAATGATCATCAAGTTTTTTTCCTTGATTACGCGCATAACTTTGTTCATGTTTTTATAATCAAACGCTATGTTATAATGAATGTCGATAGTTTTTTCTACAATTTCGGATGTTTCTAATGCCATTAGCGCAGCGGTTCTATAAGCAGCAATTAATCCACCAACACCTAATTTTATTCCGCCAAAAAAGCGAACTACAACAACTAAAATATTAGTTACATCAAACGATTGAATTTGTCCATAAATTGGCATTCCAGCTGTATTACTGGGTTCACCATCATCATTAGCTCGGAACTGAACTGTATCTGTACCAATTTGAAAAGCATAACAAAAATGAACGGCTCCAAAATGTTTTTTCCGTAAAATATCGATCTGATTTTTGATTTCCATTTCGGTTGTTACCGGAAAAGCATAGCCGTAAAATTTGCTATTTTTTTCTTTATATAAGATTTCAGTAGAAGCAGCAAGAATCGTTTTGTAAGTGTCTTTTGAGTCCAAAATTAAAGCGGCAATTCTTTTCTCGAAAATAAATCTACAACATCTTCTTGACCGACTTGCAAATTCCAAACATGAATTCCTAAACTAGCAGCAGCATCGGTATTTATTTTCTTGTCATCAATAAATAAGGTGCGTTTTGGAGATAAATCGTATTTGTTTAAAATGGTATTAAAAATGGAAGGATCGGGTTTGCGTTTCCCCATTTCATAAGAATAATAGACTTTTTCAAAGCATTGGTAAAAATCACTAAAAAAGGAAATGCCTACTTTATGTTCAAATCTACTAATGTGAATTTCATCGGTATTTGTCAATAAAAAAAGTTTGTATTTGCGAGTAAGCAGTTGTAAAAATTCTAATCGGTACAGCGGGAAATCACCAATAATGCTATTCCATGCTTTTCTTATTTCATCAACGCTTGCATCTGGAATGTATTTTTGAAAAGTTTCAATGAATTTTGATTCGGTTATTTCTCCTTTTTCAAACAAATCATTTGCGGCAACAAGTTCATCGTTAGGTCCAAATAAACCTAATTTATTGAAAGCTTCAATTTGAGCTTCTTTTTCTAAATTGATGAAAATATCACCAAAATCAAATATTATGGTTGTAATCATAATTGAAATAAGTTAAAAGTTCATCTTCTAATACGACTTCCTTTTTGCTGTTTTTTATAGAAATTTTTGGTGCTTTTGTTCCTTCGTTTAAAATGATTTTAGATTTAAAAACGCGAGCTTCATCCCATAAATGGGCATCTATAAATGTTTGTATTGTTTGTCTTCCACCTTCAATAATTACCGATTGAATATCATGTTGATATAAAATGGTAACAATTTTATCAGCAAGTAGATTATCAAAGATAGCATTTTCGAAAATACGATTATCGATTGGTGTTAAATTTTCTTTTTCTGTTATGAAAATAGTTTTTGATTTTGAATCATGCACATTGAAGTCATTCGGAATTTTTAGCGATTTATCCAATACAATTCGGATTGGGTTTTTCCCATCCCAATCGCGAACATCTAATTTTGGATTGTCGTCTAAAACGGTTTGAGTTCCAACTAAAATTGCTTGTTCTTCGCTACGCCATTTGTGAACAAGTTGCCTCGAAAATGCATTGGTTAACCAAACGGGAGATTTGTCATCCTGAGTTTTGCGAAGAATCTCAATTGGAGCAATAAATCCATCGCTACTTTCTGCCCATTTTAAAATAATATAAGGTCTTTTCTTATTGTGAAAAGTAAAAAAACGTTTGTTGAGTTCGTTACATTCTTTTTCTAAAACGCCAACGGTAACGTTAATATCTGCAGCTTTCAATCGTTCAATTCCCTTACCAGCAACTTTACTATTGGGATCGATGGTTCCGATAACTACATTCGGAATTCCGTTTTCAATTATCAAATTACAACAAGGAGGCGTTTTTCCAAAATGACAGCAAGGTTCTAAACTCACGTAAATAGTTGATTTTGAAAGTAACGATTTATCTTTTACAGCATTAATTGCATTGACTTCGGCATGCGCTTCTCCAGCCTTTTTGTGCCAACCTTCTCCAATAATTTCATTATTATAAACAATTACACTACCAACTAACGGATTAGGATAGGTAGTTCCCAAGCCATTTTTCGCTAATTCGATGCAACGTTTTATGTAAAATTCATCTATCTTCACATCACAAAAATAAGTTTTTTTG
>JAYVFV010000168.1:0-3518 GCA_043772885.1 Flavobacteriales bacterium | reverse complement strand
AACAAATTAGATTTGTCTTTCGCTTGAATAAATTCATAACTGCTGATTGTAGTTATTCTGTCTTTGTGAAGATAATCGGTTTGTTTAATCAGTTTTGGTTTTCCTTCTGAAGTAACAATAAGTTTTGGTGGGTTTATAAATTCAGCTTTTTCAAAATCAATTTGTTGAGTATAAATTTCTTCACATTTTTTATTTCTATTTATTAGCGAATAAAAGAAATAAAATTTACCTTCAATTTCTTTGAAAGCTTCTATTCTAAATCCATTTGCGAAAAAATCAGAATACCTTTTTTCTTTGATTAACTCGGGGATAGCAGTATTAAATCTTTGAATAACACATTGATTTCTTATGAATTTCATAACTACAATTTCATTGTTTTTCGTGACGAAAAAATTGTGGTCAAAATCAAATACTTTATAGGGTTTGCTAACTTTATAAAGCAGGTTATTTGATATATTTTCTTGCGCTCTACTTGGGAAAGTGAACATTAGAATTAAAAAAACAAATACATTTAATTTCTTGAACATTTAATTATTGAATTAATATGGTTATTCCGTTCTCATAGTTAAATTATAGACACGAGTTGCAGATGATTTAGTTCGCAAGGTTTCTTTTATCAAAAAAGTGAATTGGTTTTCGACTCATCGGATGAAATATCAATTCGTTTAGGATTTCTTTTGTAGTGAATTCTATTTTCGGAGTTACTCGCAATTTAGCTCTGAAGTGATCTTTAATTTGATGTAGAAATGCTGAAGATTGTTGCGCCTGTTCACTATCGCTTGGGTCTTCTTTTAAAGCGATTTGGATTAGAATCTCATCCATACCTAAATCATTGGTAGAAATTTCAATAATATGAGTTTCTATATTGTCAAAATCATTTAAAATGTCGTTCATCGCTGGCGGATACAAAGTCGTTCCTTTGTACTTTATCATTTGCTGTTTTCTGCCAATTACGGGTCCGATGCGCAAGGTATTTCTACCGCAAGCACAAGTTTCTGGATGCAATTTTACAATATCGCCCGTTTTAAAACGCAACAACGGCATGGCTTCAATTCCGAGTGTAGTAAATGCCAATTCTCCCGATTCTCCTTCATTTACTGGATTATTATTTTCATCTAAAACCTCAACAATAATTAACTCAGGATGATGGTGTCCGCCAATCGCGTGTTCACATTCGGTAAAAGCCGTACTCATTTCGGTAGAAGCGTAGGTAGAAAATAAATTTATCTGCCACTTTTCTGTAATTTTTTTTGCCAATGTATTCATCGAAAAGTCTTGATTTCGCAATGATTCTCCAATACAAATAGCACCTTTTATTCCCGATTTATTGTAATCGATATTATGTGCTTCGGCGTATTCAATCAATTTTAATAAGAATGACGGAACGGTAATTAAGTAATTTGGTTTGTATTTTAAAATCGAATCCCATTGCAATTCTGGAATTCCAGCACCGACACGAATAACGCCGACTTTCATTTTTCGCAATCCTAAAAAATACGCTAATCCTGCCATGAATCTACGGTCGATGGTAGTCATTAATTGCACGATATCGCCTTCTTTTATTCCGGCGCAATCAAACGAAATGGCTTCGTTATACGCCAATCTATCTAAATCTTTATCGGTTAAACCAAAAGTAACTGGTTCTCCTAAAGTGCCTGATGTCGTAGCAAAATCGATAATTTTAGTTATAGGAACACACATAAAATCGTCGTTGTATTTTTGCAAATCTTCCTTTGTAGTCACTGGGATTTTTTGCAAATCGTCTATCGTATTGATAGTGGAAATGTCAATCTTGTTTTCTGAAAAAAGTTTTTTATAAAAAGGAGAATGTTGATTTACATACGCCAGCGTTTCCAAAAGTTTTTGCTCTTGGAGAATTTTTATTTCTTTGGTAGTTGCGGTTTCTATTTTTGGAATCATTGCAATTTCCTGTTTATTTTTTTTAAATACTTTTCGATTTCTTGTTTTGCTGTAAGTGTCGTAATTTCTTTCGTTAATGCTTTTTCAAAGTGACCTTTGGCTTCCTGATAATTTTTCTTCTGATAAAAATACAATCCGATTTTGTAATATACAATCCAATAATCTAGATTCAAAGATTGGTAATTTTTTCTGAAATCGGAATCTAAATCGGATTTGTTTTCTAAAACAGCGTCCATTTTCCGATCTTCAATTCGAAACTTTTCATAGTTTTTGTAGCTGTCACTTTCTAAAAAAGGATCTTTGGCAATGTTTAAATTTTCACTTTCCAATGGGATTATTTTTCCTTCTGGATTTTGATTGTTGAAAATTTTATTCAAATCATAACACACAAATTCTCCTAATTGATACGGATTTGCCGACACCCAAACCAATCGTTGTTCGGGTTTAAAAATGATTCCGTGGTGCGCTAATAACTGATTGAGTGCTTTTTCATTTCCGTAACCAAGAGGTAAATTGTGCAATCCATCTTTGTTTCTTAATATATTCGCTGCGATTTGTGGATTTATTTTCGGATTTTCATCAAACAATTCGACCATCCTATCAAACCGATATTTGGAATGACTGTTTAGAATTTGCGCTTGATTTCGTTCCTCATTTTTTAAATTCTCACTTTGAAAATGATTCGAACAAATCAGTTGATTGCTATTCGGCACGTCATAAATTCCAAAATTATTGGGAGAGACTTCAATTAAAATTGCTTTTTTATCGGCGGCACTTCCAATCATAATCGATTCGGAAACAAACACTTTTCGTTTTTTGGCAATGGCAATCGCTTCGTCGATGTTTTTGGCGTATTGTAAAATTTCACGAGTAAGAATTGAAATCGGTGTTTTGGCAATTAATGGAATTTTAGATTTTCCAGCATTTATAGTTATGGTCAATCCTTCATTGTTCATTCCAGAACAAACGCCAATCATTCCCGCCCAAGTAATCATCATAAATGGATAACCTTTATCGGGTTTAACAAAAGCTACAATTTTATCTTTGGCGAATTCATCTCCGGCATAAAAGTCGAAATTTCGACCTAAAATCAAACTTCCGTCTTCCGATTTTTCGCCCCAAGCAGCAAAAGACGAGCAACCCACTAACGCTAAATCTTGAAGTGCGTGACCAATATCGTGTGATCCGTGTAAGTACAAACTTCGCAAATAACGCGACGCAATGTTATCAAAATCGCGAGAGGAATATTCTGAAATTCCGTAAATTTCTGTTTTGTATTCTTCGGTAACATTGAGATACAGTTTTCGATTGTACCATTTTAAAAATGCACGAAACAAACTTTGCTTCAATTTTGATGGAACGATATCGTTTATTTTAGAGAAAAAAATGCGTTCTTGTTTCTTCAACAAAGAATCTGTAAGACTTCCCATTGCTAAACCACGTTCTAAAGGATCGCCTTCAACGTATAATTCCCATAGGTTTTGCTTGTTTTTTAGAAAGTAATTGTTACTTGTAGAAAAGACATTATTCGGAAACTTTTTTACCAGTGGAATTGTACCATTATAACCTTCAAGTACTGGTTTATGATGCAATGATTT
>JAYVFV010000167.1:0-10315 GCA_043772885.1 Flavobacteriales bacterium | reverse complement strand
GACGGTTTTTAATTAAAAGTATATTCAATACATCATTAACTCGCCTGTTTGCAAGAATGATGGTGATGGATTTGTGAGAATATGTTTTTCATTTTTTTTATTGTAACAGGACAAAACTAAAGAGAACTTTTGGAATCACAGTCATTTTTTATAAAATTTAACATTTGTTGTGGCTCAACTATCTTATAATTCTGCCGAACAACGCTTTGATAAAAAGCACTTTCGGGCATTTCCTTATTACTTGCAGATCCTCCAAAAACGAGGTTTCTTCATCAAGGAACTTTAAGATTAAAGTAGGATTTCCTTTTTCAAATAAGGAAGAAAACACTTTAAATCCCAAATCATTTCTTCTAAATAAAACATCCAAAAACAACAAATCATAAAACCAGAATTTATCTTTTTTGTGGAATTTTCTGAAGTCCGATTCTTTAGATAAAAATGCCACTAATGCTTTTGATTTCTTTGTTGTATTCTTAAAAGTAAAGCCTGTGCTTGCTTTTGTCCATCCGCCAACGGAGCCAATATTTATGATGTTTTTTGAATTGTGTTTCCAAAACGGATAACAAGTCATCGGAATAGCACCTTGTTCTTTTTCGATGATTTCGTAATTTGAAATTCCGAGTTTTTGAATGTAGTTTTTGATTTCTTTTTCGTATTTTTCTTTTGGCAACAAGTCTTTAGAGAAGAGTGTATATTCTAATAATGCTTCGGTTTTTGAAGTTGGAAGCACGTACATAAATCGTGTATTCCCTTTTTGTTCTATAGAAAAATCCATGAAAGTAGCACAAGATGCATCGAAAACTTCCTCCTTAGATTTTATAAACCAACCCATAAAATGTTGTTGCAATAAAGGATATTTGGATTGTTTTTTTACAATTTCAGAATTGAAAATAGAATTAAAAATTTTGTTGCAGGTGTAATTCTGTGTCTCGGTTTTAACTATACAATGACTTCCCAATTCTTCAAAATCGATTACTTTTTGATTGACGAAGTGAATGTTTTTGTGTTTGGAAATGACATCGAATACCAGATTGTAAAAATCCAAACCTTTAATCATTTTATATTGATACGGAATCAATTCCAATTTACGTTGAAGATGTTCATTTGCAAAAAGCGCATCGTCCCATTTTTTTGAAACTAATGAAGGGAATAGATTATTGTAGTCCCAAAAACACCAAGTTCTGTCGTTGGATTTTTTAGTGTCTTGATCAATCAACAAAATACTTTTATCTTCAAATTTTCCGGAAAGCACCATTTCATAAACGGTCATCAAAGCCGATAATCCTGAGCCGGTAAAAATGTAATGATAGTGTTGCATTTATATTGAAAGTAATTTCTTCAAAAATAAATTTTAATTACCAATTTTATCCAAAAGAAGTTTAAAATCTTTAGCACTTAGAAAACCAGTATGCTGAAAGATAATTTCGTACTGTTCATTCAAAACGCACAAAACAGGATAGTTCACTTTATTATTTAAGGTTCCTAATTGGATTGCCAATTTATGGATTCCTGAATTATTTCCTGTCGGCTTGAATTGAAATTGTTGGTTGTTGAAAGAAATAGTCCGTTTTTCTTCTGCATTAAAATCAACAAAATAAAAAGTTTCATTCAATTGTTGGATGATTTCGTTGTTTTTGAATGTGGTAGACTTCATGGCATGGCAAATCTGACACCAATCGGTATGGATGAAGACGATGGTTTTTCTTTTCTGAATGTTTTGTAAACTGTCCGTTTGTTCAAAGGTTAGCATCTTTAATTGTGCAAAACCTTGATTAAACAAACAAAAGAGAAGTATTGATAATGCTATTTTTTTCATTATTTCAGTGTATAACGCAATCCAAAAAAGCCACGTATTCCTTGATTTTGTGCATAAACATACGTTGTGTCAAATGTTAATGCATACGGATTTTGTGGTGTTGCTAAAACTTGCCCATTGGTGTCGTATTGTACATTTTGGTCAAAAGGATCTTCGGTTCTGGAAATCAAAAAAGGATTGTTTTGTTTTGGTAAAAAGTTCAGTAGATTTTTTATTCCGGTGTAGATTTCAAAATTCTTAAATCCAGAATACGTGAATTGGATATTTTGAATACTATACGTTGGCGATTTTGATGCTCTTGGATCTAACTCGTTTAACAAAGGTAATTTCATCGGGCCGTATACATTTCCGCTATAATCGAGCGACAGATGAATTGGTTTTATTTTATAGGAAACGCTCCATGTTCCTGTAAATCGCTCTGTTAAAAAAGGAATTTCGCTTTTTCCGTCCTGAACGTTTTTATTATCAAGAAAAGATACTCCAGTAATAATCTTTAATCCATTGGCAAAATTAATATCAATATTTGAAGTAATTCCCTGACTTATTGCGTAACCATTTATATTGTCATAAATAATTTTGTTGGGATCACTTAAATAATCAGTTACAATTTTGTTGCTGAAACGTGTGTAAAATGCTGAGGTTTCAATTCCGATAAAAGTGCCATCTTCAAAGTTAAATTTTTTGATGTAATTCAGATTTACATTGATGGATTGTTCTGGTTTTAAATCATTTTTGATTTCTACCTCCCGTGAACCCGTTAACGCCGCATGATCTTCTGTAAATAAATTGACAACTCTAAAACCTGTTCCAGCATTCAACCGGACAATATTGTTGGCGTTAATTTTCAATTTGTAGGCAATCCGCGGTGTAAAAATCGAACCGTGAATTGAATTATAATCGTATCTGAGCCCTAACAACAACTTGCTTTTTTCATTAAAGGTAATTTCATCCTGTACAAAAACGCCAGGAAGAAACGTTTTTTCAGCACGATTTTCACCCATTCTTTGCGTGGTGGCGGTATTATCATCATAATAATTATAGCGCAAGGTGGCTCCGGCCAGTAAGTCGTTTTTACCGATTTTTTTATCCCATGTTAATTGTCCAAAAGCAATTTTCTGATTGGCAATGTAACTTGTAGTTCCGTATCGGCTGTCTTGAAAATGCACATTCCCTGAAAACGAAAACATGATTTTTTCTTTAGTTGGAAGTTGGTACGAACCCAACAATTCCCCGCGTTTTGTATACACACTTTCGCCATAAATTTCATTTCCTCCACGTTGTTTTCGTTTCCAACGTATATCGCCACCAAAGCGGTCTTCATAAACACCACGCGCAGCTATAGTGAACAATCGGTTTTCGAGGCGTTCAAAATTCCATTTTTGAAAAATCGAAATCCTGTCGGACAACGTAACATCGGTAAAATTGTCTTTATCATTATCGACACGGTTTCCATATTTAAAATAATTCAATCCAATAATGGTAGTTGTTTTTTTGCCGATGTTGAATTTCATTCCCAAATCAAAATTGTTTTCCAAATAGGAAGTAGTGAAAAAATCCGCCGAGAATAATGGCGCATTTACAGGATTTTTGGTAATGATGTTGATTAAACCACCAACGGCTTCACTACCGTATAATGAGGATGCTGGCCCTTTCACAATTTCTATCCGCTCTACAAGAGAGTTAGGAATTCCCGACAAACCATAAACGGTAGACAGACTACTCACGATGGGCATGCCATCAATTAAAACCAAAGTATAAGGACCTTCAAGCCCATTGATATGGATGTCGCCAGTATTACAGACGCCGCAGTTGAGTTGTGGTCGCACGCCATTTACATTTTGTAGTGCTTCATAAATGCTTGGGGTTGGATTTTTTTTAAAAAAAACGGGCGAATAGACTTCAACAGGAACTGGACTTTCAAGACGTTTTACCGCTTTTAATGTTCCAGAAACTACCACTTCATTCAGTTGATTGTCGGTTCTTTTTAAATCGAAATTAGAAATGGTATTTTCATTTTTTCTGACTAAAATTGTTTTACGTATACTTTCAAAGCCCATTGACGAAATTTGTATTTTGTAATTATCAGCGGCAATATTTTCTATTTTATAGTAACCCAAACTATCAGATACAACAGCAATTTTAGAATTAAGTACTGTTATATTCGCTCGTTCAACCTGTTCTGAACCAGAAGTTATCTTACCGGAAATTGTTCCGATTTGTTGTCCTAAACTTTTGCAAAAGAAGAACAGAAAAACCATCGCCATTATATTTTTCAACGTAAGTAAATTAATTTTTAGACAAAACTAAAAAATATATTCCACAAAACAAAAATTAATTTATATATTTGAATTTTAATTATGAAATTTGGATGAGTAAATCATTAGAAGAAGTAAACGAATCGGTAGCAACACAAGGAAAAACAACCAAGTTTAGGAAAATACTAGCATTTCTTGGACCAGCCTATTTAATTAGTGTAGGTTATATGGATCCGGGAAATTGGGCCACCGATTTAGCTGGAGGAAGCCAATTTGGCTATTCGCTACTTTGGGTTTTATTGATGAGCAACATTATGGCGTTGCTCTTGCAAAGTTTGAGTGCGCGTTTGGGAATTGTAACCCAACGAGATTTAGCCCAAGCATCTCGCGAAACCTATTCGAGACCGATCAATTATATGTTGTATTTCTTAGCAGAAGTTGCCATCGCTGCCTGCGACTTAGCCGAAGTTTTGGGAATGGCAATTGGTCTTAATTTGTTGTTTGATATTTCGCTGATTAATGGTGTAATGATTACCGTTTTAGATACGTTTTTATTGCTATTCCTTATTAATAAAGGCATGCGAAAAATGGAAGCTTTCATCATTGCATTAGTAGCTATTATCGGAATTTCCTTTATTTTTGAAATGATTTTTGCCCAACCAGAAATGGGTAAAGTGCTAACTGGATTGATTCCGAGTTTGCCAAGTGAAGCCGCTTTATACATCGCAATAGGAATTATTGGAGCGACTGTTATGCCCCACAATTTATACCTGCATTCCTCTTTAGTGCAAACCCGAAAATTTGACCGAAGCGATAAAGGAATTAAACAAGCACTGAAATACAATTTGATTGACAGTACAATTGCGCTGAATTTGGCCTTTTTTGTCAACGCTGCCATTTTGATTTTGGCAGCCGCTACCTTTTATAAAAGCGGAATGTTTGATGTAGCCGAAATTCAAGATGCACATCGTCTTTTAGAACCAATGTTGGGAACGCAATGGGCGCCAATTTTATTTGCTGTTGCGTTGATTGCAGCGGGACAAAGTTCGACAATTACAGGAACTTTAGCAGGGCAAATTATTATGGAAGGGTATCTGAATTTAAGAATTCAACCTTGGGTTCGTAGAATTATCACACGATTAATTGCGATTGTTCCAGCGGTTATAGTGATTTCTATTTTTGGAGAAAGCGTAACAGGGAAAATGTTGATATTAAGTCAGGTTATTTTAAGTTTACAGCTTGGTTTTGCAATTATTCCGTTGATACATTTTGTGAGCGATAAATCGAAAATGAAAGGATTTCACATCAGTAGAGCCACACAAATTGCATCATGGGTAATTGCAACAATAATAGTTTCATTGAACGCTAAATTGGTCTTTAATGAAATTCAAGGTTGGTTAGAAACATCCGAAAACCCAATTGTTTTATGGTTAACCGTTGTTCCATTGGCAATCGGATTTTTAATCTTATTACTATATATTGTTTTTATGCCATTTTTTACCAAATCGAAACCTAATATTGAAAACCATTCGCCTCACAATCTAAAATTGAATTTTTCAAAAATTGGAACGTATAGTAAGAAGAACATTGCAATTGCTGTCGATTTTACGAATGCCGATGAAACTGCTATTAACAGTGCCTTTGAATTGGGAGGTATAGAAGCAAAATACACCTTAATTCATATCGTAGAAACGGTCGGAGCCATAATGTATGGCGGAAATATTGAAGATCATGAAACAACAATTGATAAAAAACTATTGTTGAAATATCAGGAAACGCTAAAGAAAAAAGGATACAAAGTCGACATTGAACTGGGATTTGGAAAACCCAATAAAGCGCTTCCAAAAATAATAAATGAAGGCAATTTTGACATATTAGTAATGGGAACTCACGGACACACGGGTTTTAAAGATTTGCTTTTCGGAACTACAGTCGATAAATTGCGACATAAAATCTCTATTCCGTTGTTTATTGTTAAAAATTAAAATCCTAAATCAAAGAATCCTTAATCCTAAATTAGCATGACTTTATCTGAAGAAAATTATCTCAAAACAATTTACCATCTTACCACTTTATTAAAGCAGGAAGTAAGTACCAATGCGATTGCCGAAAAAATGGAAACCAAAGCATCATCCGTTACGGATATGTTGAAGAAATTGGCTGAGAAAGATTTGATCCACTACAAAAAATACCAAGGTGTTTCACTAACCGTAAAAGGCGAATTAACTGCGAAAATGATTGTTAGAAAACACCGTTTATGGGAAGTTTTTTTGGTTGAAAAATTAGATTTTTCTTGGGATGAAGTACACGATATTGCCGAACAATTGGAGCATATAAAATCAGACAAACTGATCAATAAATTAGATGATTTTCTTGATAATCCAACCGAAGATCCTCATGGTGATCCAATTCCAGATGCTAATGGGAAAATAATAAAAAAAGAACAGTTATTACTTTCTGATTTGAAAGAAAGTCAAATTGGAATTTGTGTTGGCGTAAAAGATACGTCGTCAGAATTTTTAAAATACCTTGATAAACAAGGAATTGCCTTAGGCTCAAAAATTGAATTTATTTCAAAAGAAGAGTTCGACTTATCGCTAAGAATTAAAGTTAATGATAACGAAATAACCATTTCTAATAAAATTGCAAGTAATTTATGCGTTAAAATAAAGTAATTTTAATTTATGAAAAAAGCAATAATGGTTTTACTTTTAGTATTTAGTTATACTTTGTTTGCACAAAGTGAAATTAAAATTACTTCAAAAAAATGCATTCTAAAAAAAGGATACCATGTAAAACTTAAACGTGTTTATGATGATTCACGTTGTCCAGAAAACGTTACTTGTATTTGGGCGGGTGAGGTTTCAATAGTAATCGAAGTTTATAAAGACAAAAAATTAGTTGAAGAAAAAACGTTACTATTGAATACTAATAATTCAGAAGAAAACATAAAATGGCTCACTAATTATTTGCCTAAAAATTCAAATAGTATAAAAAGCATTACTGTTTTTCCTTATCCTAAAGAAGGACAAATTATTGAATCTAAAAAACAATTTGTCAATATCATTTATCACGATTAATGACAACCACAATCGTCATCTCCGCAATTTTTTTTTGATTTTTGTTTCCAAAAAAACTTTCTAACCAGAAAAAAAACGGCTATGCTAAGTGAAATGTAAACTAATATAGTTTGATAATTCATTATGCAAATGTAAAAGGTTCTCGTTATATTGAGAACCATTTTATGTTTTTATTATTAAAATTTTGCACCAATAGAAATATAAAATGTTCTGCCTTCACCTGGTAAAATACCAGGGCCAGGATATCCTCCCGATCTTCGAGTTGCATAGCTTTTATCCATTACATTATTAACGCCACCACGAATATTATAATGTTTTAAAAATTTATACTCCGAAGAAAAATCAACAATCTGATACTTGTCTAGTTCTCCAGTTTGTCCATTTGCTGAAGGTGTAATAGAATTATTTGCATCTGTAAAAATTCTCCCAGACATTTTATATTGAATGGTGGCCGAAAAATTATTATTGCCCCAAGACATTCCGAAATTATGAATATAACGTGGCGCATTTTCCACTCTATTCCCCGACAAATTAGTTTCTGAAATGACTATATTAGGAGCAGAACCCGATGAAGAGGTTGTTTTAAAATCAACATATTTGCTATCAATAAAGGACATTGAGGCAAATACATCTAAGTTTCCGTATGGTTTATCAATTCCAATCATTTTAGTGATGTTTAAATCGATAAAACTTTCAATTCCTTTATTGCGTGTTTCCCCTAAATTGGTTCTAAACAAATAAGTTCCTTGAGTTGGATCATTATTTATAAACTGTCTTACACCTCCAACACGGTTATTATAACTTAGATAAAATACACTTACATCAAAATTGATATAACCATTGTAAACTCCACGATAACCAATATCGGCATTAAAACCACTCGCGTCTTTTAAGTTTGGATCTATAATATCAATTACAGCAGAAGGGGTAATGTCACTAAACAATACCGGTCTAAATGCTTGTGAAATGTTAGCATATATATTCGTTTTCATCCATTTATATTCCAATCCAATTCCAAAAAGCGGCTTGTTTCTAATTACAGTTTGATTTTCAATAGTTACATTATTTCCTGAAACAATATCTATTCGGCCTTTAGCAGTTGAGTTTATATGTTCAAAACGAATTCCGGGAGTGATACTAAATTGATTAGAAATTTTAAATTGATTTTCTGCGAATAATGCAATATTTTTTGTGTTGAATTCTAATTCAGTTGGGAAATTCCCTTCAATTGATATATCAAAATCACTTCCAGTTGAGCCTTTTCCTTTTTGAAACCGTTCTGTTTTTGCTTGGTACAAACGTACTCCAAAGGCAAGATTTTGGTTTAATTTACCAAATTTGTAGTGTAAAATATTACGATTTTCAAGTCCGATATTTTTATATTTTTCAACATCAACACGTCTATTTGCATATTGATTTGTGGAAGTATTTATTACATCTTCAATATTTGCAGCACTTGTAAAACCAACACTGTTTCGTTCACCAATAAGACCGAATGCTTTTACATTTACATCAAAATTGGCACTAATTTTTGTATCGAAATTTACAGAAAAAATATTCCATGGCACACCAAACCAGTTTCGCTCTCTATAAGATTGTCTTGGGTTTGCGTTAAATTGAGCATCTGTTAAACCACCAGGTTGTTGCATTTCATAATCAGAATTAGTGTATTCGGCAGCAATTTTAGTTTTTTCAGTAAATCGGTATTCAATAAACGCATGTGTATTTCTTGCTTGAAAACCATTGTTTTCTCGCCATCCTTTTGCACTTCGCGAATGATTATAAAGGTAGTAAGACCATTTTTTATATTTCCCACCAATGGCATTAAAAGAACTTAATAATCCGTAATTACCAATGGTGTTTTGAGTTTCAAATGAAAATGGTTTTTCTTTTTCTAGTTTTAATACATAATTCAACATACCTCCAAATTGAGGTCCGAATTGTAAAGAAGCGCCGCCACGAACAATCTGAATACTTTCAACAGCTTCTAATGGTGGATTATAATAAGCTTCTGGATAACCAAAAACATCAGCCGAAATATCTACACCGTTTTGGCGTGTGTTGAATTCCCAACTTCTATTTGGACTCAATCCACGTGCTCCAATATTAATTTGTAATCCAGAGCCTTCATTTTCCCATACGGTAATACCCGGAATTCTAGCAAAAACTTCTCGTGCATTATTGTTGGTTAAATTGGCATTTAAGCTGGATAGTTTTAAAACCTCATTTTTTTTCCCAGAAAATAAAACATTGTCTTTAATTTCAGGTAATCTTTCAGGACTTTGTTGTTTAATTTCAATAACAACAGTTTCTAATTTGGTTATGGAGTCATTTGTACTGTTCTGTTTTTGACCAAAAACACAAGTGGATACTAGCAAAACAATTGCTATTTTAAAGTAATTCATTCTTATTTAGATTTATTCTACGCTGCAAAAATAAACCTAATTTTTATTTAGACAAATTAAAAATAGTATTATTTTTAACTCATTTTATAACTATTTGATTTTTAATAGAAGAGAATAAAACTTTAACATTTGATTAGGTTATTTTAAAACTTGATAAGCAATTAAAGCAATTAAGTAAGCAAACCCACTCATAAATACCAGTTGAATTAAGGGCCATTTCCAACTGTTGGTTTCTTTCTTTACGATAGCTAAAGTACTTACACATTGCATCGCAAAAGCATAAAAAAGGAGCAATGAAATTCCGGTTGGAAAATCAAAAATCTTTTTCCCTTTTCCGTCCACTTCTGCTTCCATTCTGTTTTTAATAGTATCTTCTTGGTCGCTATGACTTCCAACGCTATAAATGGTTGCCAATGTTCCAACAAAAACTTCGCGGGCAGCGAATGAACTTACAACAGCAATTCCGATTTTCCAATCGTAACCCAAAGGTTTAATTACGGGTTCGATAGATTTTCCGATGATACCAATGTAAGAATGCTCTATTTTATAAGAACTAATTTGGTCTTCAATGAATTTGGGATTGTTAATTTTAGTATTAGAATTGTGTTTCTCTAGTACTTTTTGTTCTGCATTGTCAAAATCTTTTTTTGGACCATGAGAACCCAAAAACCAAATTATTATAGAAATAGCTAATATAATTTTCCCAGCCCCAAAAACGAATGCTTTCGTTTTTTCTATTACGTTTATCCCTACGTTTTT
>JAYVFV010000166.1:0-10443 GCA_043772885.1 Flavobacteriales bacterium | reverse complement strand
ACATGATGAGATTCTTCCTTCGTCAGAATGACAAGATTGTGTATAAAAAAAACCACTCAATCAAGAGTGGTTTTCCTATTTATTCCGGGTCGTTCATTTTAAACGTTTCCATAAATTTTGTAGTGTAATTTCCGGCGACGTAATCGGGTTCGTCCATTAACTGTCGGTGGAATGGTATGGTCGTTTTGATCCCTTCGATATAAAACTCATCCAACGCACGTTTCATTTTGCTGATGGCTTCTTCTCGTGTTTGCGCCGTTGTAATCAACTTGGCAATCATCGAGTCGTAGTTCGGCGGAATCGTGTAACCAGCGTACACGTGCGTGTCGAGACGCACTCCGTGTCCACCCGGCGCATGCAAAACCGTTATCTTTCCTGGCGACGGACGAAAATCGTTGTACGGATCTTCGGCGTTGATACGGCATTCGATAGCGTGCAATTGCGGTAAGTAGTTTTTTCCCGAAATCGGAATTCCGGCGGCTACCATAATCTGCTCACGAATCAAATCGTAATCGATCACCTGCTCTGTAATTGGGTGCTCTACCTGGATACGCGTGTTCATTTCCATGAAGTAGAAGTTACGGTGTTTGTCGACCAAAAATTCTACCGTTCCGGCACCTTCGTATTGGATGAATTCGGCTGCTTTCACTGCGGCGTCTCCCATTTTCGTACGCAAGTCGTCGGTCATAAATGGCGATGGTGTTTCTTCGGTCAGCTTTTGGTGACGGCGTTGTACCGAGCAATCTCTTTCTGATAAGTGGCAGGCTTTCCCGTACGAATCGCCTACCACTTGTATTTCGATATGGCGTGGTTCTTCGATTAGTTTTTCGAGGTACATGGCATCATTTCCAAATGCAGCCGCTGATTCCTGACGCGCATCTTCCCATGCCTTTAATAAATCTTCTTCTTTCCAAACGGCACGCATTCCTTTTCCACCACCACCAGCAGTTGCTTTTAGCATTACTGGAAAACCCATTTCTTTGGATAATTCGAGTGCTTGTTCGTAGGATTCTAAAAGTCCTTCCGAACCTGGTATACATGGAACTCCAGCGGCTTTCATCGTCGCTTTGGCCGAAGCCTTGTCGCCCATTTTGTCGATCATTTCCGGAGAAGCTCCGATGAATTTGATGCCGTGTTCCTGACAGATTTTAGAAAACTTCGCGTTTTCGGAAAGGAAACCGTAACCTGGGTGGATTGCATCAGCATTGGTAATCTCTGCTGCTGCAATGATATTTGACATTTTTAAATACGATAAATTGCTTGGTGGCGGACCGATACACACCGCTTCGTCGGCAAACTTAACGTGCAGACTTTCGGCATCGGCAGTGGAATAAACCGCTACGGTTTTAATTCCCATTTCCTTACAAGTTCTGATGACTCTTAGAGCGATTTCCCCTCTGTTGGCTATTAATATTTTTTTGAACATCCTTTTTTGATTAGATTGTTAGACTTCTTAGATTTTTAGACTTCTTAGATTTCTTAGATTTTTAGACTTCTTAGAAATTTTTGAAAATCTAATAATCTAAGGAGTCTAAGTAGTCTAAATTAAGATGGATCTACTAAGAACAATGGTTGGTCGAATTCAACTGGTGACATATCGTCTACTAAAATCTTAACGATTTTACCCGAAAACTCCGATTCGATTTCGTTGAATAATTTCATCGCTTCGATTACACAAAGCACATCCCCTTTTTGAACGATGCTTCCTACTTCAGCAAAAACCGGTTTGTCCGGAGATGATTTTCTGTAGAACGTTCCGATGATTGGCGATTTTATAGTAATGTAATTTGAAGTTTCATCTGCTACTGGAGCCACTGCTGCTGGCGCTGCAGGAACTTCTGCCGGAGCTGGAGCGGCTTGCGTCAATTGCTGTTGCATTGGTGCTTGTTGCACGTAAGTGATATCTGGACTATTTCCTTCTAAAGTAGTTCGGATTGTAATTTTGATATCGCCCGTTTCTAATTTTACTTCTGCAACTCCGGAGTTAGAGACAAATTTGATTAGGTTTTGAATTTCTTTTAAATCCATAATTATTTGTTTTTAGTTTAGTTTATTGTTTAGTTTATTGTTTGTTGTATGCCCATTTAAGGTAGATGGAACCCCAAGTAAATCCGCCACCAAAAGCAGCAAAAATAAGGTTATCTCCTTTTTTAAATTTATCTTCAAAATCACTTAAGAGCAAAGGCAATGTTGCCGAAGTGGTATTACCATATTTTTGAATATTGATCAATACTTTTTCTTCGTCGAGTTCCATTCTGGATGCGGTGGCATCTATAATTCTTTTGTTTGCTTGATGCGCAATTAACCAATTGACATCGTCTTTTGTAAGGTTATTGCGTTGCATTATTTTTTCACTTACATCGGCCATACCAGAAACGGCGTATTTGAAAACGGTTTTTCCATCTTGAAAAACAAAATGTTGTCTGTTTTCAACGGTTTCTTTTGATGATGGCAAAAGCGAACCGCCAGCATCTACTTTTAAGTATTCTCTGCCGATTCCGTCCGAACGTAAAAACTCATCTTGTACTCCAAGTCCTTCGTGATTTGGTTCGAACAATACGGCACCGGCTCCGTCGCCAAAAATGATGCAAGTAGCTCTATCGGTATAATCAATAATAGAAGACATTTTATCGGCACCAATTAGCAATACTTTTTTATATTTTCCAGATTGGATATAGGCTGATGCCGTTGACATTCCGTATAAAAAACTAGAACAGGCTGCTTGTAAATCGTAAGCAAAAGCATTCACAGCTCCGATTTGAGTGGCTACGAAAACTCCAGTAGAAGCTACGAGCATATCGGGAGTGGTGGTTGCCATTATGACTAAGTCGATTTCTGCAGGATTTATATTACTTTTTGCAATTAGGTTTTTCGCTGCTTGGATGGCTAGATAGGAAGTGCCTTTGCCATTTTCTTTTAACAATCGTCTTTCTTTGATTCCGGTTCGTGTTGTAATCCATTCATCATTGGTATCTACCATTGTTTCTAACACTTCGTTAGAAAGCACATAATCTGGAACATAAGCACCGACAGCAGTTATTGCGGCTGTAATTGTATTCATAGGACTAATTTATTATCTTAAAAAAAATGATTTTTAAAAGAGGTGGAAATTACAAAAAAAAAGTCTAGTTTTTTAGAAAAACAATAAAAAACAAAAAACTCCCACAGCGCGTGAGAGTTTAAAAACTTTTAAATTACAAATTATGCTTCTGCTACCGATTTATCAATAACAACTTGTCCTCTGTAATACATTTTCCCTTCATGCCAGTAAGCTCTGTGGTATAAATGCGCTTCTCCTGTTATAGGACAAGTAGCGATTTGTGCAACAGTTGCTTTATAATGAGTTCTTCTCTTATCTCTTCTGGTTTTCGAGATTTTTCTTTTAGGATGTGCCATTTTACTATATTATTTATCCGTTAATAGTTGTTTTAATTTGTCCCAACGAGGGTCGATATTTTCTTCTTCTTTACTCACTTTTTTTTGTTCTTGAATTGTTAATTCGTTTAACTTTTCGAGAACTTCTGTTTTTAAACTTCCGTCTTTCACACCTGGATGTATCCTTTTTAATGGAATAGAAAGCACAATCATCTCATAAATAAACTGAGAAACATCTATCTGATGCTCGCCATGTGGCAGTATTAACAGCTCTTCATTATCATTATTAAATTCTTCTCCAAACTGAACAACCACTTTAATTTTACTTTTTATTGGTAAATCAAATATTTCGTTTGTTAGGTCACACGGAACATTAACGGTTCCATTGTGTTTAAGAGAAAGCTCTAATAGGGTGCTTTTCTTCTCTAATACTACATTTACTTTAATATCACAAGCTTCAAATTCGTGATAATCAAAAGCGTCAAAGAACTTTTTATTTATTTGATACTCAAATTGATGTTTTCCTATTTTTAATCCGATAAACGGAATTAAATATTCATTTGTTACTTTCTTCATCATCAATTTTTCCTAGAAATAAAATTTCATAATTGGAGTGCAAAGATATAAAATAATTACAATTCCAAAAGCGTTATTCACCTTTTTTTGATAATAACTGTTTTTCTTGTATTTTTAATGGTTTTTGACTGATTTGAGAATAGAGATTCCTTGAATTATAGATGTCTAAAGCCAAATAAACCGCTTCTTTAAATGACGAATGATCGGCAGCACCTTTACCCGCAATTTCATAAGCCGTTCCGTGATCTGGTGAAGTTCTAATTTTGTTTAATCCTGCAGTATAATTGACACCGCTGCCAAACGACAAGGTTTTGAATGGAATCAATCCTTGATCGTGATACGAAGCAATAACGGCATCGAACTTTTCATATTGACCACTTCCAAAAAAACCATCGGCAGAATACGGTCCGAAAACCAATATTCCTTTATCATAAAGTTTTTTTATTGTGGGTTTTAAAATTTCGCTATCTTCTTTTCCGATGACTCCATTATCTCCAGCGTGCGGATTTAATCCTAAAATGGCAATTTTGGGTTTGTTGATACTAAAATCTTGTGCTAACGATTTATTAATAGTTTCAATTTTTTGGATAATTAATTTTTCTGTCAGATGATTGGCTACATCCGAAACCGGAATATGATCGGTTAACAATCCGACTCTTAAATTATCTTGCACCATAAACATTAAGGCGTTTCCTTCTAACTCTTGATCAAGATAATCGGTGTGTCCTGGAAACTTAAATTCTTCCGATTGTATGTTGTACTTATTAATTGGAGCTGTTACCAAAACATCTATCAAACCTGCTTTTAAAGCTTTTGTAGCTTCAACAAATGATAGAACAGCGTATTTTCCTATGTTTTCATCGTTCTGTCCAAAATTAATTTCAACATTTTCTCTCCAAACATTAAGGACATTAATTTTTCCTTTAATTAATTGATCCAATCTGTCAATTCCGTGTAAAGCAATATCACTATTGATATTTTTTTTTATAAAAGAAACATTTTTGACATTGGCAAAAATTACTGGAGTACACATTTCTAACATTCGAGAATCTTCAAATGTTTTTAAAATTACTTCGCTTCCAATACCGTTTAAATCTCCAATTGAAATTCCAACGATTATATTTTCTGCTTTTTTCATAATGCACTTTGTTATTTATTGCTAATTTTGTGATGCAAATTTAGTAAAATAAAACCACAATGTTTACAGGTATTATAGAAACACTCGGAATAATTACAGCTATTCGAAAAGAAAACGAGAACGTTCACATTAGCATTGCTTCTTCGATTACAAATGAATTAAAAATTGACCAAAGTGTGGCTCATAATGGCATTTGTTTGACTGTTATTGCTATTGAAAATGATACTTATACAGTTACTGCAATCCAAGAAACCATTTCAAAAACGAATCTTGGCGATTGGAAAGTCAACGACATTGTTAACTTAGAACGGGCAATGAAATTGGGTGATCGCCTTGATGGACATATTGTTCAAGGACATGTAGATCAAATTGGTATTTGCAAATCGATAATGGAAACTGATGGAAGTTGGCTTTTTACTTTCGATTATGATAGCACTTATAAAAACATTACTATCGAAAAAGGTTCTATAACAATTAATGGTGTTAGTTTAACGGTTGTTAATTCAAAAAATACGGAGTTTAGCGTTGCTATTATTCCGTATACTTATAATAACACCAACTTTAAAAATTTTAAAATCGGAACGAAAATAAATTTAGAATTCGATGTAATCGGAAAATATGTAGCAAAACTACTTATTTAAATTAAAAAAGAGTTGCGTTTTTACACTGCAACTCTTTTTTTATGTGTGTGTGTATTTTATAACATCCGAATAGTACAGAAATAACAAAAAAAAACAAAACACCGTTATCAATAGGCAAGCCTACTGGCGGCGGGATTGGTGGAGGAGGATCTGGGGCGGCAGAGCTAACATTCCAAAATAACAAGCCTACAAAAATTAAAAACAATCTCATTGGGACTATGTTCATAATCTGTAAAATTAAAAAATAAATCTGTTTTTCATAACTTTATTGTGTTAAATCTACTGTTCATCGTATTTATTTGACAGTTTAACGATAAAATAACAATTTAATTACGATAAAAAACACAATTTAGTTTTACTACAAACGCAATAAAATACAATTTATTCTAATAAAAAAAAGACTCCAAATTGCTTTTGAAGTCTTTTTTGTGGTCCCACTTGGAATCGAACCAAGCACCTACTGATTATGAGTCAGTTGCTCTAACCGAATGAGCTATAGGACCTGTTTTGAGGTTGCAATATTACTACTATTTTTTTTTTGATGCAACTATTTTTGTTGGATTTCTTGACAAAGTTCAATTAAAACGCCATTTGTTGCCTTGGGATGTATGAAAGCTACGAGTTTATTATCGGCTCCTTTTTTTGGGATTTCGTTTAATATGACGAACCCTTCTTTTTTTAATCGTGCTATTTCGGAAACAATATCGGCAACGTCGAAAGCAATGTGATGAATTCCTTCCCCTTTTTTTTCTATGAATTTGGCTATTGGACTATCGGGATTTGTGGCTTCTAATAATTCGATTTTATTGGGACCGTTCATAAAAAAGGAAGTTTTCACTCCTTCGCTCGCTACTTCTTCTTGTTTATATGCTGCCACTCCAAATAGTTTTTCGAAAAGCAAATTAGAAATTTCTAAATTTTTTACCGCAATTCCTATATGTTCTATTTTTCTCATACGGAGATTTTTTTTTTACAAAGTTAACAAAAATTAAAATGGTTTCCGTTTAGCCCCGATTACCTCATTTTTGTTGATTTTTATTAGAATTCGGTGAATGCTTCGCATTTGAAGGAAATACCGCGTATAACGAAAAGCGGGAAAATGGTAAACTGATAAATCCCGAACCTTTCGCTTCAAATTATTCCAGTTAAAATTTGTATTTTTGCGGCATGGAAACGAACAGACAGAAAAAAATAGGCGGAGTTTTACAAAAGGATTTGGTAGATATTCTACAAGGTGAAGTGAGAAAAAACGGCGTTACTAACTTAGTGATTTCGGTTTCTAAAGTAGTAGTAACAAGCGATTTGTCGATTGCAAAAGTATATTTGAGCGTATTTCCTCAAGACAAAGCAAAAGGATTGTTGGAAGCCATCAAGTCGAATTCCCAACTTATTAAACACGATTTGTCGCAACGTGTAAAATTGCAATTGCGTAAAGTTCCCAATCTTTCTTTTTACATTGATGACTCTTTAGATTATATTGAGAAGATCGATTCGGCACTTTCCAAAAAAGAAAATCCTATAGAAAATCGCGATCTTTTAGAAAAACGCAAAAAATCGTAAGTGAATTTTCCGTTTTACATAGCGAAACGATATGTTTTTAGTAAAAGTAAAAACAATGCTATTACTATTATTTCTCGGATTGCATTGTGTGGAATCATAATTGGTTCCTTATCCTTATTTGTTGTTTTATCGGTTTTTAGTGGATTGCGAGAATTTAGTTTGACTTTTTCTAACGATTGTGATCCCGATTTAAAAATAACGTCGCTAAAAGGAAAATCGTTTTATATTTCTCCTTCACAAGAAGACCAAATCAAAAAACTTAACGGAATTGCTAATTACAGCAAATTTATAGAAGAACGTGTGCTTTTTTCGTTTGATGAAAAACAGCAGGTAACCTACTTAAAAGGTGTTGATAGCAATTTTGTCAAATTAAATTCGCTTTCAAAAAATTTATTTAATGGCATTTGGTTAAAGCCCAATACAACACAAGCGGTTGTTGGATATGGCATAGCACAAAAATTATCGTTAGGACTTTTCGATGTCAACAATCCGTTGGAAGTTTTTGTTCCGAAACCTGGAAAAGGTCAAATAGAATCGGAAGAACAAGCGTTTAACAAAGACTATCTAACACCAATTGGGATTTATGCCATAAGTGAAGAACTCGATAATAAATATGTTTTTGTTGATTTGGATTTGGCAAAAGATCTTATGGGTTATCAATCCAATCAAGTAACTGGAATTGAAATAAAAACAAAACCGAATTATGATGAAAATCAACTTATTTCTGAAATTGAAAAAGTCTTTAAACACAAGGTAGAAGTAAAAACCAGAGCACAACTTAATGCTAGTTTATACAAAATGTTGAACACAGAAAACTTGGTGCTTTATCTCATTTTTACACTGGTAATCATCATGATTTTATTTGCCTTTGCAGGTGCGATTTTCATGGTTATTATTGATAAAAAAGACAATTTAAAAACGATGTTTTCTTTAGGAACAGAAGTAAAAAGTTTGCGAAGAATTTTCCTGTATTACGGAATTTCGATTTGTACAATTGGTGGTGTTTTAGGAATCACAATTGGCGTTATAGCTGTTTTTATCCAACATCAATTTCAATTAGTAATGATAACAGATACCTTGGCTTATCCGGTAGTTTTCACTTTTCAAAATGTACTTATCGTATTTTTAACTATTATTTCTTTAGGATTTGTTGCGACGTTAATTGCAAGTAGCCGAGTAAGTAAAAAGCTCTTCGATTAAGCGAATTGATAATCGGCAAAAACGCTTTCAATTTCATTCAGAATGTTGAATAATCCTTGAGCATCATCTGTAGTAACTAATCGCTGTTTGTATTCTTTAAAAGAATGTACATTTTTAAAGTAATTGGTATAATGACGCCGCATTTCCACAATTCCGACACGTTCGCCTTTCCAATCCATCGACCAGGTCAAATGATTTCTTGCGGCTTCAACACGGTCTAGCATTGATGGAACTGCTAAATGTTCGCCAGTTTTAAAGTAGTGTTTGATTTCGTTAAAAATCCAAGGATAACCAATCGCAGCACGACCAATCATCATACCGTCTAAACCGTATTTATTTTTATATTCTAATGCTTTTTCGGGAGAATCGATATCGCCATTTCCAAAAATAGGCATTGTTATTCTTGGGTTATTTTTGATTCGGGCAATATGCGACCAATCGGAATGTCCTTTGTACATTTGCGCACGAGTTCTCGCATGAACCGTCAATGCTTGCACACCAATATCTTGCAATCGTTCGGACACTTCATCAATATTGATCGAACTTTCATCCCAACCCAAACGTGTTTTTACCGTTACCGGAAGACTGGTACTTCGAATTACCGCTTTGGTCAATCGTACCATTAAGTCGATATCTTTCAAAACGCCAGCTCCAGCGCCTTTACAAACTACTTTTTTTACTGGGCAACCAAAATTAATATCAACCAAATCGGGATGAACGGCTTCGACTATTTTTGCCGACATCGCCATTGCTTCTTCATCGCCACCAAAAATCTGAATTCCGACAGGTCTTTCATAATCGAAAATATCCAATTTCATTCGGCTTTTTATAGCATCACGGATTAACCCTTCGGAAGAAATAAATTCAGAATACATCAAATCGGCACCGTGTAACTTGCACAATCTACGAAATGGCGGGTCGCTCACGTCTTCCATTGGTGCGAGTAATAGCGGAAAATCAGGTAATTCTATGTTGCCGATTTTGGGCATGTTTAAAGAGTTTAGTTCTCGGGCGGCAAAATTACAACTTTTAATTTAAAACAATGGGAATTAACCTATTTGGGGTAAATTCAATAATGCCTACAATTAGATTATTAAAAATCTATAGTAACCATTACATCTTCTTTATCTTTTTTATAGGCATCAAAACAAAATGAATTTAAATTTGATTTATAAAATCGATCAATAGAAAATTTATTCAAATTATTTCCATTACTGCCAATATTTAGTATGAATTTTCTAGAAATTTCCCCATCTTTCAAAGTAATTCTTGACAATATTAAGTCTCCTGAAGCGTGTGCAACTTTAGTATTTGCATCGTCCAAATTTTTAATATTATCAATAAATGGAATATATATATAATCGTCAGAGTAAAATGTTTTGTAAGAAAAAGGTTGACTCTCATTGGCTGATGCTTGAACTTTTGGCAATCTTTTTATAAAGTCCAATTCCCCATTTTTTTTCAATTTGCAGATTATAACATCACAATATATTCCAAACCCAGAATTATTTTCCATTTCAGACACGAATTGTTCGCCAATGATTATAATCTCACCGCTTTTTGTTATTTCAAAATCATGGAGATAGAGGTTTTCAATGTAATTAATACTTGGTTGATTTTTGTAGAAATTTAATGTTTTTTCTGGGATATTCAATTTGAAATTTTCTATTATTTTTCCATCCAAATTTGATTTAAAGATGAGAATTCCGTTCGAATTATTTAAAACACTCTTCTTTAAACTAAAAAATGCTTTTTTGGAAGTATCAAAATCACTTGTAAATCCACCACAAATTATTTCATCATTAAAATCTCTAATCCATAATTCATTAATAAATTTGTTGCCAAGATTCAACTCTTCTATTACTAAATCATTCGAATTGAATTTTACCGTGTTTAAATCTATTTTGTAGGTATCGTCTTTTTCTCCCGCAAGAATTTTTTTTGTAGCAAAAT
>JAYVFV010000165.1:0-3572 GCA_043772885.1 Flavobacteriales bacterium | reverse complement strand
AGGAATTGTTTTTTGTCAATATACTGATAAAGGAGAAAATTTATGGGGCGTAACGGATCATGAATTCGGACATACTTGGTTTCCTATGATAGTGGGTTCAAATGAGCGTATGTTTGCATGGATGGATGAAGGATTTAATACTTTTATTAATTCATTAAGTGCGGATGATTTCAACAATGGTGAATACAAACAACCAAAAACCGACATGCATCAAGCCTCATTTGCATTGACCGATTCTAGTATCGAACCAATGATGACAGCTCCCGACAATTTAAAAGAAGCGAATCTTGGTTTATTAGCCTACTTTAAACCGGGTTCTGGATTAACAATGTTGCGAGAAACTATCTTAGGAAAAGAACGTTTCGATAAAGCTTTTAAAACTTATGTCGACCGATGGGCTTTTAAACATCCAATGCCAGATGATTTTTTCCGAACAATGGAGAACGTTTCAGGTGAAGATTTAAGTTGGTTTTGGAGAGGATGGTTTATTAATAATTGGCAACTTGATCAAGCGATTACGAAAGTCCGTTACGATAGAAACGATGCTAAAAATGGTGCTATAATTACGATTGAAAACCTTCAAAAAATGCCAATGCCAGTCATTGTCGAAGTGAAAACGAAAAGTGGTGCTACATCAAGAATGACATTGCCTGTAGAAATATGGCAACGCAATGCGTCGTGGTCATTTAAATATAATTCTACTGAAGAATTAGATAGTGTGGTTTTAGATCCAGATCACGTTTTACCAGATAGTAATGAAGAAAATAATGAATGGACAGATGCTAAAAACGGAGTGCAAAAAACGGAAAATTTTGATGTATATTTGGGAGATTATTCAAGTAAGCAAATTCCAATAAAAATTAATTTTTCTGAAGATGATGGAAGCTTGGTAATCAATGCAGAAGGACAACCTTCGGTACCTTTAAACAGTGATGGAAACGGAAAATTTTCATTGAAAGAAGCAGGTTTAAGTGTAGAATTCACAGAAGATAAAAAAGGCTTTGTACTAAAAATTGGACAGCAAAGTTTTGGTTTTACTAAGGATTAATTCTCCATTCTAGAAATAAAAAAAAAGGTACGTTTTGCGTACCTTCTTTTATTTATGCTAGTTTCGGTTCCCGTCTCATCATAACGAGTGCAGCGATTAGTGAAATAAAAATTCCAATCGGTAAAATTTCCATTAAAGTATAAAATATCCTCATAAATGGATTTTTATAATTCTCTCTCATTGTTTCCATTTCGGTAATTTTGGCATTCATTTCAGTAGTACTCAATCCGGTTGACTTGTACTCTTCAATTGCCTTTGTAGCATATTTATCCATAAAATCGGGCATAAAGAAATGAAATTCAATCATCCAAACTAAGGTGTAAATACTAGAAGCGATTAATGCAATAAAAAAACCGATTTTGAATGCGTCACCAAAAGTTATGATGCCATCATTTTGCTTGTCTCTGTAATTTTTTATTCCAACAAAAACAAAAATAAAAGCGATAAACATTCCGGTAAAGCCAATAATCATACTTTGGTTTTCATAGCCATATACTTTCCATATAATGGTGGAAACAATCATAAAAGACATGGTAATCAATCCAGCGATAAGTCCGTAAGTAATAATAATTTTTTTCATGTGATAGGTTTTAAAATTCGTTTACAAATGTTAGAATATTTTAATTTATATCGTTCATGCTTTTGAGTGATTTTGTAATAAATCGCACTAAAGTATTAGCAAATTAATTGCAATTTTTTAGCAGTTTCAATAGCTTGCGTTCTTCGTTTGGCTTCTAGTTTTTCAAAAAGATTGGATGAATGTGTTTTCACTGTATTTAATGAAACAAATAACTTTTCGGCAATTTCTTGATTACTGAAACCGAGTGACATAAGTTCTAAAACTTCAAGCTCTCGTTTGCTTATTTTGCGTTTGGATAATTCGATTTCATTGCGTGTAAAATTGGCTGAGTCTGAAATAAAAACTTTCTTTTCAACAATTATAGTGTTTGTTTTAGGAGTAGTAATTTTCCTCGCCACCCAAATTCCCATAAGGGTAAAACCAACAGCAATGCAGCCAACATAAATTTCAAATTGATGGGAAACAATCAACAGTTTAAATTCCAAAAGTTGAAATATAAGCAGGAGCACTGCGAGGGCAATTCCCATCCCAATTAATTCTGAATGTTGTTTTATTTTTTGAAACAATTTTTTCAATTTAATACTTCAAAAATACTAAAAATTACTTTAGTGTTGAAAGTTGATTATCTTTGGAAGAATTGACCGATTACATAATAATTTATGAGTTTATTTAAAAGAAAATTTACTGGTTCAGAAGAAATCAAAACAGATTCAAAAGTTGGATGGAAGCAACTGACCGATTTAGAAGAATTGAATACTATCGTTAAGGAATCGAATGAAAAGTTGGTGGTAATCTTCAAACACAGTACACGATGCGGAATTAGTAGAATGGTGTTAAAGCAATTTGAAAATGAATTCAATTCTGATGATAAAATTACACTTTACTTTTTGGATTTATTGGAATATCGCGCTATTTCTAATGCAATTGCAAGTCAATTTGATGTGCCACATCAATCGCCACAAATGATTGTTATAAAAGATGGTATCGCTATTTACAACGCATCGCATGAAAATATTGATGCACACGATTTGAAAAATTTTACTTTTTAGCTCGGTATTCTAAATCGTATTCTGTTGTCCATGTTTTTTCTTCGTCATTAGAAATTTCTCCATGTTGACGCACTTTTCCATCTTTTAATTTGTAGAAAGTTATTTTTCGAATACTGGTATTTTTTCCATTAGAAAAGGGACGACTTTTAAAATGCATAGCGTCATTTTCGAAATAACCCGTTAGGTATTCATTGCTTCCGCCCGTATTATCAACCCAAGTTTGCTGCCATTGTTTTGTGGAATCCTTTTTGCGCTGCTGTGGATGTCCATTCTTCTAAGACAACACAATTATCTAAAATTTTCGAAATTTTACTATAGCCTGCGACGTTGTTTTTTAAATCGTACACTTCCCATTCGCTTATCCAAAAATTAAATTCATTGTATTTCGGATTGGTATCACATGGTTTCTGCGCAATAGAAATTTGACTTAAGAAAAGAAAAGCAACAAATAGGATTTTTTTCATAGCAATTATTTTCTAACAAACGGCGGTAATAATTTAGTCGAAACTTCTCCAAATCCAATACGAACCGAACTTTTTTTACAAAATCCTTTCATGGTTACCGTATCATTATCATTGATGAATTTACGTTCTGTTCCGTCTTTCATTTTTATTGGATTTTTTCCACCCCAAGTCAATTCTAACATCGAACCAAAACTGTCTTTTGTTGGTCCAGATATAGTTCCGGATCCCATCATGTCTCCCGAATTTACTCTACAACCATTAGAAGTGTGATGCGCCAATTGTTGCGACATCGACCAATACATATATTTAAAATTGGATTTTGAAATCAATTCCGCTTCCGCATTTTCAGGTGCTAAATACACTTCTAAATTAATATCGTACGTATGTTTTCCTTTTTGTTGAAGATAAGGAAGTGGCGTTGGCTCTTGTTT
>JAYVFV010000164.1:0-3577 GCA_043772885.1 Flavobacteriales bacterium | reverse complement strand
AATTTGAGTTTCATTATGACTACACGCTTTTAACTGCCGTCAATTTGAACATGCAATTTGCTAAAACAAATGATATTTTGGCAACCGATTTTGTAAGTATCGATCCTGCTATCGGATTTGAATTCGGCTACACCGATTTGGTATTTTTGCGTGCTGGCGTTGGAAATTTTCAAAATGTTATGCAAATTGACAATACTAAAAAAATTGGATTTCAACCTAACATCGGATTGGGATTTAAATACCGTGGAATCCAAGTCGATTATGCTTTAACGGATTTAGGAGATCAAAGTGCTGCATTGTACTCGAACATCTTTTCGGTAAAAGTAGATTTAGGTATTTTTAGATAAATTTTATGACAAAAAAACTACTTTTATTTGTATTCTTATTTAGTACAGCTACTTTATTTTCGCAAAATCCTATGCTTTCTGCAAACGCAAAAGTGAGTGTTTTTACTTGTGGAAAAGGTGCCGAATTGTATTCGACATTCGGACATACCGCCATCCGAATTAAAGATTCCATCAACAATTTAGATGTGGTTTATAACTACGGAGCTTTCGATTTTAGAACCGAAAATTTCTATCTAAAATTTGTAAAAGGTGATTTACAGTATTTTATGATTGCTACTTCGTATGAAGAATTTATCTACGAATACCAATACGATAATCGGGAAGTTATTGAGCAAACTTTGGATTTTACACAAACGCAAAAACAGCGACTATTTGACCGTTTAAATGCGTCTTTATTATCGGAAGATAAAAGTTATACCTACAAATTTATCGATAAAAATTGCACCACTATGGTTGCTGATAAAATTGATGAAACCATCGGAAAACCAATTATCCAAAAAGTAGATGACAAAAGCATTTCGTATCGCACGGTTTTGTATCCCTATTTTGAAGATCATTTTTGGTCCAAATTCGGAATTAGTATTATTTTCGGAGAACGAACCGATAGAAAAGCCGAGCAACTTTTTCTTCCAATTGAACTATTAAATAGTTTGGATAAAGTAAATAGCAACGGTAAACCATTAGTAATTGAAAAAACAACCGTAGTAAAAGGGAAAGATTTTAAAGCTCCTTTTTCTTTTTTTAATAGCATTTATTGTGTTGCGTTGGTGTTGTTGCTAATCGTAATCAGTAATAAAAAACAGGTCTTTGTAATCTATCTCTTTATACTTGGATTAATGGGATTGTTCTTGTCTTTGGTGGGTTTATACTCGTTACACAGAGAAGTTTTATGGAATTACAACGTTTTGCTTTTTAATCCGATTTATGTAGTATTGCCTTTTTTAAACCGGAATTGGAAAAAGAAGTCGATTGTTTTTTGTGCGATAATATTGCTCGTTTATGTCTTCGTGATGCTATCCAAACCACATCTCATTTTGATGCTACCTTTTATCATTTCGGTTGGATTCATTTTAAGGAAACTCTTTTTATTGTCCGCGAAAAAATAATACCGTACTAAACGTTTTTACTAAGATATTGATATCTAGAAAAATACTTCTGTGTTTTATATAATATAAGTCGAATTGCAATTTTACCAAACTATCGGCAACCGAATCGCCGTAAGTATAATTCACTTGTGCCCAACCTGTTAATCCAGGTTTGATGACGTGTCGGGTTTCATAAAACGGCATTACTTCGGCTATTTCATTGACAAATATTGGTCTTTCGGGTCGCGGACCGATAATCGCCATATCTCCTTTTAAAATATTAATGAACTGAGGAAATTCGTCCAATCGTGTTTTTCTTAAAAACTTTCCGAAAATAGTTACTCTAGAATCGTTTGATGTGGTAAAAACAGCGCCATCTTTTTCGGCATTTTTTATCATCGTTCGGAATTTATAGATTTGGAAAACTTTTCCATTTTTGCCAATTCTTTCTTGCTGATAGAATAATCCGCCTTTATTTCCGAATAGATTTCCGATAAAAATTAAAGGTAAAAAGACCAATCCAATGAACAAACCAATGATAGAAAACGACACATCCATGATCCGTGTCATTGTTGTGTACAATTGATTTTGATTATTTCTACTGAATGGAAAATAACGATAAAAATCTCTCGAAACGTAATGCACTGGTATACGCTGCGTAATCGTTTCATAGAGTTGCGTATACTCTTTAATGAATATACCATTTTCTAATAAATGGATTAATTGATTGTAGAGAACCACTGTTATTCCGTCTGTTTTTTGAGTTGCAATTACAATTTCTGAAATAGAATTATTCCTAACATAATCCTCCAATTCATCCGCATTAATGTTTTTTATTGCGTTAAAATCAATACTAAAATTATCTTCTCCATCTGAATTTACAAAACCAATAATTTTATAATGTGGATCAACACTTTCAAGTCCGGTAACCAACTCAATTAATTGCTCTTTATCACAAACCAAAATGGCGTTTTTTACAAATCGATAGGATGCTAAAAAATTGACATAGAATAATCTCCAAGCTAATAATGTAGATAAAATCGTAAAATAGAAAATGATTATTTGCAATCGGTTTGTTGGCAAAGAAGGTGTGTAAATTGGCGTTAAAAGATAGAATAATACAATAGTTGAAGTGGATAGAATTGTACTTTTGATTATTTGAGACTGATTACTAGCAACTTGTAAATTATAGGTTTCAAAAACAGAACCAAAAATATTAATGTACAAGGCAAGTACAATTGTCCAATAATAATTAGTAGTTGAGAAAGTAAAATAATTAAAATTAAAAATAGAACTAATTAGGAAGAGTGAAATTAAAACAAAAATCACATCAAAGCCTTTTAATAATAGTTTTCTTTCAGAAATTTCAAAGTGTATTTTGTTATTGCTATTCATGTATAAGCCGTGAAAATGGTAGTGCAATTTACTAAAAATATAACAGAATTTTGTAAACTATTTTAATATTTCAAACCAATGGTGCTTAACAATTTGCCAATCAAATCCTTCAACGATGCGACGGGAGCTTTTACTAAATTTTAATGCCAATTGTGGATTGTTTAGTAATGATTTTATAGCATCGACCATTTCAAGAACAGCATCATCATTAACTAATAAAGCATTCTCTTTATCTTTAATTAAATAAGGAATACCCCCAACATTGGTAGAAACAATGGGCAAACCTACTGCCATCGCTTCTATTAAACTTACTGGCGTGTTATCGTAATGGGAAGTATTAATGAATAGTGTATATTCTTTTGACACTAATATCCAATCTTCATTCGATAACAATCCAGTAAAAATAACTTTCACTTTCCGTTTTTTTGCTAATTCTTCACATTCTTGAATTAAATCTTCTTTATCAGGTCCTACCATACAAAGCGTTGCATTTGGATGTGCTTTTTTTAATTCATACAGCACTTCAATGGCCATTTTTGGATTATAGATGGATGAAAACGAACGAACCCAAAGTAATTTTGGAATAGTAACCACTCTTTCTTTAAAAGGATATAGTGTAATAGCAATGGAATTTGGAATAAAAATTAAATTAGTAGAATAACGCTTAGAAAACGAGTCCATTAAATACGCTGAAGGAGCAACAACTTTAAACGCATTTTTAAAAATTAAATCACATATAAAAGGATTTTT
>JAYVFV010000163.1:0-10567 GCA_043772885.1 Flavobacteriales bacterium | reverse complement strand
TTCATGAATTTATACAGAAACACCTGGGTAATGATTTTAAATTCGTTGCCGTCGTTTCCTAATCCGTAGTTAGCGCAAACACTTTTTAGGTTGTCTATTAAAGTTTTTACTTGTGTAATAAAGGTAATGTCTGTCATAATTTTATCCGGCATATTGATACATATACTCATTTACTATCAGGTTGTTGATGGATTGTGTAGTATCAAAATCTAATTTAATATTTTGTTTGGTTATAAATTCGTTGATGACAATTTGCATCAGTTGTTTTTTGAAATAGGCTTCGTTGCTGATTACATTTTTATTATTCAATACTTGCTCATCAGTTTGTTCTTTTACGTTCATTAATGCCTCATGCAATTGCGATTCTCTGGCGGTAATACCACCGTTTTCGGTCAATCGTTTATGCACACGAGCGTACTTTTCATCCAAATCGTATTTAGCTTTTAGTAGTGCATTTTTGCGGTTCAGTTCCGTTACTCTGTCATAAATAGATCGAAGTAACAACATGTTTTCTCGCATATCGTCTTGGGTAACCTCATCGAGATTTTTCTTTTTGAAAATTCTTTCCAATTCTTCTTTCAATGTAATAAAGCGAGGGTCTTTTGGATCAAAGTTGTGCAGGAGTGCTTCTCGAGTGCGGCGCAAATCATTTTTCAATTCATCTGCTAAAATCATTTCTTCTTCAGATACTTTAGTAAACGTAAAGAAAATATCTTCAAGTGCCGTATTCAATAAGTTAGTGGTATCAGTATCATTCTGAATACTATCAATCAGGTTGAGGTTATCCAATCGAGCTTGCGCCACCGAAAGCAATTGATTGAGCTTGTAGAAATCCAGTTTTTGCAATAGCTCTTCATGGTCTCCTAATCGAATGATGTTTTTCAATTCTTTAGCAGAACGCAAAGCCTTGATAATCGCCAATAAGTCTTTCTTGTCTTTAATTTCACTGACTTGTAGACTAAAGTTCTCGGCGTTCTTGGTGTCAAAATGAAACAGGCTTTCTTTGATTTCAGCAATTTCTTGGGCAATCTCTTCTTTGGATTTGAATAAATTGCTGTAATGCTGCATTTCGTCTCCCAACTCGGCTTGCAATTCGTCAAAATACATTTGGTTGGTTTTGTCAAAAGCTGCCGAGATATCAGCAAAATCTACTACATAACCATACTGGTATTTTTTATATGGACGGTTTACGCGGGTTAGTGTTTGCAATAAGTTATGGTCCTTAATAACACGAGCCAAATAGAGTTTCTTCAATCGCTTGGCATCAAAACCAGTCAAAAGCATATTAAACACAAACAATAAATCAATGTCACCTTTTTTGAAAGCAGCAATCAAATCCTTACGGATATCTTTATCGTTGATGTCGTGAAGTATTAAAGCAGCTTTAAGCGGTGGAATATTGCCATATGGCTCTTTGTCTTCCGCAGCGATATTTATAGTATTGGTTTCTTGAACTCCATGCAACTCTTCAAAATAGCGAAACAATTCCTTAGCTTGTTCTGCAGAATCGCAAACCACCATCCCGCCCAATGAATTGTCGTATTCTTGTTTTTTAAAGTTTTGTAAATCCTTTACAATATAATCAAGCAATGGTTGTACATATTTAGGATGTGCATACACTTGGGCTTTTTTGATGCCTCCTTCCAATACATCAATCTGTGAAAGGATTTCCTGCATTTGCATTTTATAGGTTGTATCTATTTCTTCTCGAATAAGACGCAAGGTATAACCATCTGCAATAGACCTATTGTAGTAATACTTGTGTATATAATCGCCAAACAATATTTTGGAATCATAATCTTTAATTACATCACGCAATAAAGGCGTTCCGGTCAACGCAATTTTGATAGCATTTTTATCCGAATTAACCAGATTGGCTAAATAATTTCCTTTCGGATTGTAACTGCGGTGTGCTTCGTCTAAAAAGTAGATGCGTTGTATATTGATATCATAATCCAAATTGGCAGCAACTATGGAATCTTCTGTAAATTTTTGAATATTGATTACGGTAATTTCACTTTCGCCACTGTGATTGTGAATAGCACTAACTTTTTTTATATCGTTCAAAAACTCTAATCTCGAATTGACTTTGTTTACTTTCAGTCCGCGATTAGAAAATTCATTCGTCGCTTGTACAGCCAAATCAATACGATCTACTATAAAATAAAACTTTGGTATGCTATTTTTCTTTTGGTAGTAATCCGTTAAATATTTTACATTGTAATATGCCAAAGCAGTTTTCCCGGAACCTTGCGTATGCCAAATGATCCCTTTGGTGATGCCTTCATCTAATTTTTTGCTGATAGCTTTAGTCGCAAACAACTGTGGATAGCGCATAATGTGTTTTTGTAAATCCGATTTGCCGTCTTTTTCCTCTTCAACGTAAGCCAAAGCAAATTTTAACACAAAAGCCAGTCTCTCTTTGTTGACTAAGGATGTGAGTATTCTGTTTGTTGGAGTGTTATAATGTTTATTGGTAGCAAATTCATCGGCATACTTAATAGCCGTTAAATGATTGTCTTTTAAAACCAAATTTTCTAATGCTTCATTTTCTGGAAGTAGTAAATGATTTAAATCAAAGAGTTCTTCTTCTCTGAAATAATTAAAATTCAAATCCTGATAAGCACTTGTAGCATAATAAGCCCCTTGAATTGGTTCAATTACGCCATCTTCATACTCCATGTTATTAGAGAAAATCATCATTTGGGTAATATTCGCAAAACGCTTGAACTTTCGATTTTTAAAACGATCATTGATTCGTTTACGCTCTGCTAATATGCCATCTTTATTGTTGGGTTTCTTCACTTCAATAAATACCAAGGGAATTCCATTAATCAACACCGTAATATCTGGACGAAATTCTTCATCACCGTTTTTACAGGTCAATTCCGTAGTAACGTGAAATGAATTGTTATTGAGATTGGTAAAATCAATTAGCTTAATTCCGGAAGTAGCTACAAGTGATTTATAAAAATCACGCCCTAAATCATCATAATCCAGTTGCAAAGTGATTTCATCCAACAATCTATCAATCTCATTCTCTTGAATCGTAGGATTGATTCGTGCAATACTTTCTCTAAAAATGGTTTGAAAGATATTGGTTTCCTCAATTCTATATTGCTCGTTTCTTGGAATATAAGTGTAACCCAAACGAATTAGATGTAGTATAGCGGGAATTTTAACGCGAGAATCTTCGTTGAAAGCCATTCAGGAATTGATTTATTGTAAGATAAAAAGTTAAAAGTAGTAGTTTTTAAATAAATAACCTATTCAAAAAATGAAAGGGTTATTAAAATGGAATATTTTGAATATTAGTTTTCTATATTCAGGTCAAACTTCAAAATTTCGTTTTCTATTTATGCTATTCAATTTATCAATATACTCTTGCAACTCATATAAACGCACTAAATTATGGGTGTTATTTGGAGTTTGACCTATTTGTACAAAGTTTATGTTTTTATACAAAGCTACTTCGCCAATAAATTCTTGTAGGACAATGCAAACCGCTTCTTCAAGGAAATCATTTTCACAATGGAAAGTGTAGTTTTTCATAAATATGATTATGTTTAGTTTTTTCTTTTGAAGATTGTAATCAATAACTGAAAAATAAAGCTCGCTTGTTTTTAATTCAAAATCTTGAAAGATATAGGCCTCATCAAGTCCTTTTTTAAATTGTTCAATGTCTTTTGTTGGTTTAATAAAACTTTGAACTGACCAATTATGAAAGTTAGGCGCTGCTTGTTCTATTGCAATGACTTTATCAAATAGTTTGCTATTTCCATGTGCTGTGAAAATGATTTTTATTTTCTCTTTTTCTTGAGTTGTTGCTTTTATGATGTAACCAATTTTTTTTGAAATAGTATTTAATTTTCTATTCATTTTTGCAACTATATCTGTGTAGTTTTCATGGTATAGTAATGCTTTTATAATTTCAATTTCGTTGTTTAGGAACCATTTCCAGAAGGAGTTGATTTTTTTGATGGTTGTTGGTGTGAGGTTTTGTGTTTTCATATTTTTTTGAGTTGCTTAGAGGCTGAGCGCCTGAGTTACTGAGTTTTGATTAGCGTTTATCGGGAGTGCTTTTGTCATAGGCGATGAGGTTGAACATTTGCCGCATCCGGCTGCGGACTCGATTGCCGTAATTGGTTTCAATTTCAGAAGCAGAGAGGTTTGTTGTTATGTGGGTTGGAATTTTTTTGCTGATAAAAATGTCGTAGCGGCTTAAAAGAATTTCTGCCATTACATTGCATTCGTTGCCATAATATTTTAGGTTGTTTTCTAGTCCGAGGTCGTCGAAGCAATATATTTTCGGGTCGGATTCGTAAAGGCGACCTTTGGAGTATTTATGAATGATACTGTAACCATCTTGAATAAATTCGAAGCTGATTTCACGGCAAGGTTTGACTGAGAATTTGTGTTCTGTTGGTGTTAGGTATTTCATAATGTTCATGAGTGATGTTTTTCCACAGCCTACAGGACCAGAAAGTAAGATTCCTTTGTTGAGGTTAATTCCGAATTCAAGGCATGTTGGTTCGTCTTTGAGGAAATAGGCGATGAGTTTGAAAATGAGGTTATGATCGGTTTCAATGATTTGGAAGTGATTGCCATAGAGTTCTTGCCCTTTGGTTTGGAGCCAGGTAATGATTTCTGGGTAGTTGTAGTGGGATTTTATTTCTTGTTCCATGTTTTTGATTTTAACCGCAAAGACGCAAGGTTTTCGCAAGGTTCGCAAAGTGAGATTGCTTCGTACCTCGCAATGACAGTTCTAGATTAAAGCGGTTCTGCATAGTTTTTATCGGTTGAGGTGGTTAGGTGATTGGTTTTTGTTGGTAATGATTCTGGGGTGTTGAATTTGTCAAAATTGAGCATCCAGTTTTGAGCAGCAGCTTTCCAATCGACCATGGGAGTTTTGCCTCCAACTAGCCATCCGTTGCTTGAGAAATAATTGTAAAATTTTTGTGCTTCGGGTTCGGGGAAGTTTTGCTGTGAGAAAAAATGTTTGACATCTTCATCTGAAGGTGCGTTTAATCCTTTCTTTTTTTCGCGCAACTTTTTTTCTTTGGGAATTTTTTTTTCTTCTTCTAAAAAATTATTTTCTTCATTTTGAAAATTTTTTGCTTGCTCAAACAAGTTTATTTTGTTTAAATTGTTTGTTTTGTTTATATAGTTTATAGAAGGTACTAGAGCTTGTTCAGTGCCTGTCCCACTACTAGTACAGAGCTTGTTCACTGCTTGTTCATCAACAGGTAAAATTTTTGAACTAGTTGCGTTCTTTCTTTGAACTGGTTTTAGGTCTTCTGAAAAATTAAATAGCACCACCATACTTCCTTTAAATGGATTGTAGGATGGTTCGTATTTGATGTAGCCTTTGTCGTTTAATTCTCGCATGCATTTGTGATAGGTTGCTTTGGAACATATTTTACTGATGCGCATGATTTCGTCACGAGTGATGCTTATTGGATTTTGGAATCGGTTGACGTTCCAGTATTGGAATAGTCCGATGTATAGGCTTATATGTGTCGGATTGAGGTGACCATCTTGGACTACTCTGTCGAAAAAGCCGGTGAGGTGTTTTATGTAGTTCATGAGAAAAAATGTTAAGTTTAAAAGATTGCTTCGTTCCTCGCAATGACTATTACTTGAAAAGATTTGGGTGTGCGTTTACTTTATTGAATTCTAATAATTTGTCGATGTCTTTATTGGAGTAATAGATTATGCCGCCTATTTTGGTGTAGGATAGTGTTCCGTTGATTCTCATGTTTTGAAGTGTGCCTGGAGAAATGTTCAACAGTTTTCTGACTTCTTTAGATTTGAGCCATTGTTTTGGTTGTTCTTGTTTGCCTGAGAAGATTTCTTTTAGGTCATCTAATAATAGAGTTCTAAATTCGTTTAAGTCTTCGCGAGTAATCACTTCAATTGCCATAACTAGAGTTTTAAATTGTTATGATACAAAATTGAAAGGTTTGATTGGATAAATTCCCCAACCTGTCCCGAGGTCGGGACGATTTTTAATCAAAATCTATTAAACATCAATAAAATAAGGAGATTTGTGAAGTTCTAAATTTGTAATAGCGTTTGACCTATTACCTAAAAGGTTAAAACTGTAAGAAAAAATATCTTAAATTTTCAAAATTCCGATGTGTCCCGAGTCGGGAGTTTAAATTTCGTCATCTTCTATTCTATTATTTAAGGTTTCGACTAAAGCATTTAAGAATTTTGTTCTTCCCGATTTACGATTTTTGATGTCATGATAGCTTCGGTAGATGGTTTCTTCTAACTCAACATTAAACATTTGACCGAAAGTAGTTGCAAATTCTTTCATCTCCATGCTACCATTATTAATGACTTTTTGAGTTTGGAGCGCATAGAGCAATTCGATGAAGTCGATTCGGTTGCCTGTCCAATTTAAAGTGTTTGAATTTTGACTTGGTTTCGGATTTCCCAACAGATTTTCCAATTTGTCTTCTAAATAGAAAATAATTAGATCATTTGCTAAGATTTGAGAGACGTTAAAATCATGTGATGTAGAAACACTAATGTCGTAATTTATAATATGACACTCGTAATATCCTAGACTTTTATCCCGATTTCGGGTGAAGTATTTTAAATCATTATGAGTAGAACCGGAACGATAGTATTGATAAAAAAACGAATTGTTTATGGAGTATTGTGAAATCTTATCAATCTCTTTTTTTAGGTATTTAATTTTGAATTCCTTAGCAGTTGGTAGATTGGATTCAATGTCAATAATTTTGTTCCAATAAATAAGTTTTGACACTAATATTGGTTTTTGTTCTTTGAAGAATAGTATTTCTTCTTCTGAAGAAGGAAAGGTATACTTGCTCAACCAAACATAAAGATCATAAATTTTCTCATTGAGTACTTCTATAATCTTATTTGAAGCTATAATTGGATTGTTATTGTTTCTTTTTATCTCATTAAAAAGCAGGTCAAGGTCTTTTAAAAAATCATTTGAATAATGGCTCATATCTAAAAATCAGGCGGTTAAAAAATAATAACTTAATTTTTAGAATTTTATTATATTAGATTATATTAAAATTAAGAGGATTGCATCTTATCATCATTTGCTTGAACAGCCTTTAATGCTAAAATTTCTTTCAATTGCTCCATATCGTGGCTCACTTTTTTATCTAATATTTTAGCATAGTGCTGTGTGGTTCTTATACTTCTGTGACCGAGCATTTTACTTACACTTTCAATTGACACACCATTTGTTAATGTTATTGTTGTAGCAAAAGTATGTCGAGCAATGTGGAAAGTTAGTTCTTTGTTAATTCCGCATAAATCAGCAATTTCTTTGAGGTAGCTGTTTGTTTTTTGGTTGCTTAAAACAGGTAGCACTTTATTTTCATTGCAACACTGTGGATGATTTGCATATTTTTCTATTAACTCCTGTGGTATTTTTAATAACGGAATTCTTGTAGCGGTATCTGTTTTTTGCCGATGTGTAAATAGCCATTTATTGCCATCGATACCAATTTCAATATCGGTTCTTTTTAACTGATAAATATCAATGTAGGATAATCCGGTATAACAGCAGAATATAAATGCGTCTTTAACTTGATTCAATCTTTCAGCTGCAAACTTTTTATTGATAATACTATCAACTTCTTCTTGAGAAAGATATTGTCTTTCTACCTCTTTCACTTTTCCTTTAAAATTAATAAAAGGATCTTTATCAATCCATTCATTTGCATAGCATTGTTTTATTATTTTTCCAAAATTCCTAACGTATTTTATAGTTGAATTGTTATTACAGTTTTTGATGCTTCGCAAATAGTAATCAAATTCGTTAATGAAACTTAAATTTACTTCTTTAATAGGTATGTCTTTAATGGAATATTTATATTTTATAAATTCAATTGTATGACTTAAAGTGGTTTCATATTTTTTATACGTATTTATAGAAAACTCTTTATCAATCAAGGTTTTCATTCTTTCATTATGGTCTTTGAATATTGGTATTAGTGTTAGCTTTTTTTCTTCGATACCAAGATATTTGTTTTTAAAAGTTTCAGATGTAATGGTAATATTACGGTTCATCATATCCCTTTCAGTCTCAAAAACTTTACTTTTTAGAATATCCAGATAACTATTAATTGTTCTAGCTTCTTCAGAATTGCTTTTTAATTTGCCCGCTTCAGCTGACCATTTTGTTTTATCAATATATTTAGATGTGTTAATATCAATTCTAACTCCATCAACTGTGATTCTTAAATAAATTGGTGTTAAACCGTTTTTTAGACTTCTTGAACTCTTGGCATAAAAGAGAATGGTGATTTTTGTTTTCATAATGTGGTGTCATTAAAGTATATTAAATTTAAATAATCAACCAATTCAAAACAAGATGTTCATCTTTTGAACACCTTGTTATACTGGTGTTTAGGTAAAATTCGGGTGCGTTTTTCATTATTTTTTTACGCAACCGAATTTGCACCCTATTGCATTACGATTTAATATAAATTATGACATTCTAAAAAACAGAAAACCCTATAAATCATACGATTTATAGGGTTTTAGTTTGAAAAGATAATGTTTTAGTGGAGTCGGGGAGAATCGAACTCCCGTCCAAACAAACAACCAAAGAGCTTTCTACGCGTTTAGTTTCTGATTGAATTTTCGACAAAAAGCAAGGCCAGAAACAGCCACTCTTTGCTTAGTTTTACTAATTCAAAACGGATTTAAAACATTACCGATTCTAGGTTTACAATTACGATTCCCCTTTATCAAACGCCATAAACCAAAGCTTTTGAGGTGAATCTCGCTTCCCTACCTTGTAGAGACGAGGCCAATCTTACTTTATTCAGATTATGCAGCAAGAGCGTAGTTTCCTTCGCCGTGTGAAATTGTGTACACTTGATATTTAAGAGCCAAAAGTACAATGCTCTACGTGCTTACTGCTTAGTTCCACTCGCTGTCAAAACCAGTCGACCCCTTTTTTAGATCTTTAGACTTCTTAGATATTTAGAGTCTCAAATTCAAAAATCAGTGTGCAAAGATACTTCATTAAATTCAATAATATAAAATCTAATTTTCTAAAAAATCTAAAAAATCTAAAAAATCTAAGAAATCTAAGAAGTCTAACTAAGTCTAACTAAGTCTAAGAAGTCTAACTAAGTCTAAGAAGTCTAAGAAGTCTAAAATCTACTCACTCGCCGCAGTATCCTTCAAAGTAAATGGATAATCGCCAAATAAAGCGGACAATCGCTTCATTTGAAATGTTTTTCGTGTGAATTTATTAGACAAAGCAATGATTACCGCGTTTTCTTTTTTCAAATTAATATAGCTCGATGTGTTTCCATGCCACCAACCGTTGTGATAATAGAGTGTTTGACCCGTTTCCCATTCGCGCATACGAATTCCTAATCCGTAGTTTTTAATACCTCTGCTTTCATAACTGTATCCTTTATACACTTCTTTGATAAGCGCTGGACTCAAAAAACTTGGTGCATTTCGAGCCAAGTCAAATTTTAATAAATCTCTTGGTGTAGAGTAGATGTTTTTGTCGCCATACACTGCGTCCAAAAAATCAAAAGGATATTTTTGATAGTTGTATTTGTATGACGGAGTGCCTTCTTCTTTACTTGAGGTTTCATCCAAAACAAATGAATTTTTCATATTCAAAGGGTCAAAAATAATTTTCTTCATCGCCACTCGGTAACGCATTTTTGTTACCTTTTCAATAATTAATGCCAACATCGCATAATTGGTATTGTTGTAGTTAAAATGCGTATCGGTTTTGGTTTCTAACGGAATATGTTTAGTTATTATAACATTCAGAATGTCCTTATTGGTTAGGGTTTTATCTCTTCCCCAATTGGCTTTATCATCACAAAAATAATTGTATTTTTTCATTCCGCTACGGTGATTTAAAAGGGTTCTTATCGTAACATCAGGATATGGAAAACCTTCCAGAAGTGTGTTTGCTTTTTGATCTAAAGCTATTTTCTTTGCATCAATAAGTTTTAAAATAGCAGCTGCTGTGAGCACTTTAGTTACTGATGCAATGTGCAAGGGCGTTTCAGGTGAATTGAGAATGTTATTTCCTTTATCCGCATAACCGTCGTATTTTTCATAAATAATCTGACCGTTTTTGGCTACCAAAAAACACATGTTCTCAAAATTTTTCGAAAAATTATTGGCGAAGAAATGCTCAATTTCTCTTTTTTTAGTCTGTTTATAAATCTTTGAAAGCTTTGGCAAGGAATCTTCCAAAGGCATCATGGCATAAACTAAAGTTGGTTTTTTTTTGGAATCTTTATTTTTTTCTGATTTATTGCAACTTGTATGGAGTACAAGAAGGAAAATAGTAAGCGCGAAAAAGGTTTTTATTTTGTACAACTTCATTTTTAGTATACTTGGTAGACAAATATAAATAACCCAATGTTAAATTGATTAAAAAAGAATTAACAACTTTTGTTAAAAAATAGCTTACGCCTTCAAATAATTAGTAATCAGATGAAAATACCATTCATTTATTATGATAAAAAGTTTTGAAAACGATTTCGTAACTGCTACTTTTGGAAGCGTTTAAAAAATAGTACAA
>JAYVFV010000162.1:0-10700 GCA_043772885.1 Flavobacteriales bacterium | reverse complement strand
TTTGTATTATGCGATGTGGAGACAGCAGATTGGGGAACGGAAATAGTGAAACTCTCGCAAAGAGTTCTTATGAAAAGCTCCGAAAATGTCTCCCGACTTTGCGGAAATTTTTTGTTATAGAATGTGCAGCGATGTTGTTTTAATATTAGTAAAGATTATTTTCTCTTTTTAGCTTTTTCCTCTTCCAGTTTCTTTTTATCAATTTCAATTTCAGCGTTTAAAGACGCTACTTTTTTGTCGACTTCGGCAATTTTTTTATTCACCTTATCTAATTTTTTTTGAAGCTTTTGTGTTTGCTTTTGATTTTCTCCAACTTTTAACTGTTGCTCTAAATCTGCGGCTTCATTTTTCAATATTTGCCTTTTTATCTCTACTTTTTCAAGTTCATCTATATTTGAAACCGTTCTGTTTTCCCTCATAGTCATCATTTCTCTATCTGTTTGCATCCTCCTATTAATTTGAGATATTTGTGTATTAAAATTTTGTGCCGAAAGATTAATTGTAGAAATCAAAAGGATAAATAAAAGAATTCGAAATTTCATATATTGATTATTTTAATTTTAATTATTTCACAAACTCAAAGTATGGAGACTTTGCGCTAAGTGGGGAAAGAAAGTAGTTACGGTTGTTGGTAGAACATTTCGGTGTCGCCTCCAATAAAACTTGATGTTATAGGATATCCATAGGAATTATAAGTGAAAGTAAAATTTAACGTAAACACATTCGAATTTTCTGTAGTAGTATCCACTTGAGATATTATGTTATGAAGACTGCCTGCAAATGATCCAATATCCCAATATTTTATTTTGTTTAATCCGACAATGGGATTAGATGTATTATTATAGGAATCATAATATACTTGATAGGTCCGTGTAACTGCATTTCCATTGATTATTAAATAGGTTTCTAGTTTGTCAATCTCTCCGTTTGGCAATAGAAATGCTTTGCGATCATGTTGCAACGTGTTTTGTGTTGTAAAATCACCTAAATACCTTTTTAAGGTCACAGTTTGGTCTGCATTGTATGTAAATTCGCTTCTTGCAGCACTATTTGGATTGAAAAAAAAATCCTTTCTTTGAGTAATTCTTTGTTGAGCATCATATTGATAAATTTCCCTATGATTTAAAATATCATTAATGTAAATCTCTTTTTTGGTGATTAAATCATTGGTATAAGTAACTTCGTATCTTTGTCCATTTGAAACTTCCATTTTAATAATTTTATTTCCTTCATAAAAATATTCAAAATTTGTAACTCCTGAACTAGTTGTTTGAACACTTTTCTTTAATAAATATCCTTCTGTAGTCAATTGCGGTTCAGAAACAGCATCACTATCACTCGAACACGACTGCAACATCGGTAACAATACAAATAACAAAAAGGCAAATTTTTTCATAATTTAAGTTTGAGTAAATTCCTGTAAAGCAAAAAAAAAAAAACGGAAAACAAAAATTTTTAGCTTGTTATTTTTAAATTAAATTGCTTTCTTACTACAAACCCTGTCAGAGTTTTGAACTCTGACAGGGTTTTCAATTATATAAAATCTATTTTTATTTTATAAAAGTTACAAACCTTCTATACTACAATTAATTAAAAAATATTGAATTTCTTGTTCTGTTGGTGGTTTCGGAATTAAATAAGTCACTTCTTCAGCGTAAGATATTCCTTTGAAATAGCCGAGTTGCATCTTGAATAATTTATCGGAAAACATTTCTCCAAATAATTCTTTTGCTTTTTCAGAAATTTCAGTTAGTGAGTGGTATTCTTTTATGATAAAATACAAATCCACATAATCTTTCCATTTTGCTCGCCTTCCCAATGCAAATGCTTTCATTGCTGCAAGTGTAAGTAAATCGGGCATTTTTATTATTCCTTTTATTTCTGAATTTGTTGGGATTTTATGTGGAAAAGAAAAAAAAGTGAATTTTACTTCATTAATAATCAAATTCAATTGTTCGTAATTTTCATAACCAAATTTAAAATTTAGTTTTGATGTGAAGATTTTTTTATAAATATCATTTTTCCTTAAAGAGGAAAGTTTAAACAAATCAAAATCAATAGATTCTCTATGACCAATATGCAAAGCAATAGCAGTTCCTCCAACTAAATAATATTCTCTTTTAAAAAGTGAAATAAAGTTTAGTAGTTCAACTTGATTTTTATTTAAAATATTAAGATGCATATTTATGAACTATTAAACCCATATAATTAAGAATTTCTGGATGGTAATTCCCAACTTTTCTATCGGTAACATCTTCATAAACACGTTTTAATTCTTGAAAACCAATAATTTTTATGAGTTCTTTTACATCATCCCAAGTGCCATAATTAAAGATAAATTCGACCAAAATGTCATTACTGATATTTGGAATAGCTTCTTTCTTGATGTACCAAAAAAGAGAGGCGTTTTTATCTATAAATTCGGCTCGTGTCATTGAATAAAGATATGAAAATTATTTTATAAAATCAATTGCTTTTTCTAAAGCTTCTTTAATTCCGCCAACATTTTTTCCTCCAGCAATTGCAAAGAAAGGTTGTCCGCCGCCGCCGCCTTGAATGTATTTCCCCAATTCACGAACTACAGTTCCTGCGTTTAGGTTTTTGGAAGCCACTAATTCTTTAGAAATATAACAGGTTAACATTGGTTTATCATCTTCGGATGTAGCTAAAACCAAGAACAAATTCGTTCCTAAAGTTCCCAATTCGTAAGCCAAATCTTTAGCACCTTCGGCATTCAAATCGACTTGTATTGCTAGAAATTTTACGTCGTTTATTTCTTGTAATTGAGAAGCCAATTCGCCTTTTAGGTTTTTCGCTTTTTCTTTTAACAATAGCTCAATTTGCTTTTTTAATTTTGCATTATCTTCCTGCAAAGAGACTACTGCTTTGATAGTGTCTTGTGGGTTTTTCAAGGTTTCCTTTATGGATTCTAAAGTATTTTCCTGTTGTGTAAAAAATGCTTTTACTGCATCGCCAGTAATTGCTTCAATACGACGGATTCCGGCAGCTACGGCTCCTTCAGAAAGGATTTTAAAATGCCAGATTTCGGCTGTGTTTTTCACATGAATTCCACCACATAATTCTTTACTTTCACCAAATTCAATCATACGAACATTATCGCCATATTTCTCTCCAAACAAAGCCATTGCACCTTGAGCCATTGCTTGTTGAATTGGAATGTTTTGATGCTCAACCAATTGCAATTGTTCTTCGATTCTTTGGTTGACAAAAGCTTCCACTTTTCGAATTTCCTCATCCGTCACTTTACTGAAATGCGAAAAGTCAAAACGCAGATGATTCGGATTTACCAACGACCCTTTTTGTTCGACATGTGTACCTAAAATGGTTCGCAATGCCAAATGCATCAAATGGGTTGCTGAGTGATTTTTAGAAGTTGACGTGAGTAAATCAGTATTGACTTTCGCAGTAAAATTAGCATTTATATTTTCTGGAAGTTGTTTTGCAAAATGCAGAATCAAGTTGTTTTCTTTTTTGGTATCGATGATGTCGATGATTTCGTTTGCAGAAACCAAAGTTCCTTTATCACCAACTTGTCCACCGCCTTCCGGATAAAACGGAGTAGCATCCAAAACGATTTGGTATAAAATTCCGTCTTTTTTAGAATCTACTTTACGGATACGTGTGATTTTTACGTCGTTCTCGGTTTGGTCATAACCAACAAATTGCTCCACATTTCCCGGAATCAATACTGACCAATCTTCGGTAGAAACTTCCGATGCTGCACGAGAGCGTTTTTTTTGTTCTTGCATGGAAGTAGTAAATCCAGCTTCATCCAATTCATATCCTTTTTCACGAAGAATTAAAGCTGTTAAGTCAATAGGAAATCCGAAAGTATCATACAATTCAAACGCTTTGGCGCCAGAAACCTCGTTGCCTTTTGTTTCTGAAACTACATTTTCAAGCAATTGTAATCCTTGGTCTAAAGTTCTTAGAAACGACGCTTCTTCTTCGCGAATTACATTGGTAACTAATTGTTGCTGAGATTTTATTTCGGGGAAAAATTCGCCCATTTGATTCGCCAATACTTCTACCAATTTATGGATAAAAGGCTCTTTAGTGTTCAGGAATGTAAATCCGTAACGAATCGCGCGACGCAAAATCCTACGGATCACATAACCTGCTCCTGTATTGGATGGCAACTGTCCGTCGGCAATAGCAAACGCAACCGCACGAACGTGATCGACTATGACACGAATGGCAATATTGGTTTTGTTTTGTTCTTGAGATTCTTCACTATCGTTCAGAATGACATCATTGGTTGTATATTTTAAACCTGTAATTTGTTCTACTTTTTCGATAAGTGGCGTGAAAACATCGGTATCGTAATTGGAAGTTTTGCTTTGTAATGCCATACACAAACGCTCGAATCCCATTCCAGTATCGACGTGTTGTGCTGGTAATTTTTCGAGAGAACCATCGGCTTTACGGTTGAATTCCATGAATACATTGTTCCAGATTTCAACTACTTGCGGATGATCATTATTGACTAAACTTTTTCCGGAAACTAAAGCTTTTTCTTCATCGGAACGAATATCCACATGAATTTCAGAACACGGACCACACGGACCTTGATCGCCCATTTCCCAAAAATTGTCTTTTTTATTTCCGAGAATGATTCGGTCTTCATCTATTAAACCTTTCCAAATGTCCCAGGCTTCCTGATCGAAGGGAACATTTTCATCTGGATTTCCTTCAAAAACGGAAACATATAAATTTTCTTTTGGAATTTTGTACACTTCTGTCAATAATTCCCAAGCCCAACTAATCGCTTCATTTTTGAAATAATCGCCAAAAGACCAATTCCCCAACATTTCAAACATGGTATGATGATAAGTGTCGAAACCTACATCTTCCAGATCGTTGTGCTTTCCTGAAACACGAAGGCATTTTTGCGTATCGGCTATTCGTTTGCTTTTAGGCGTACCGTTTCCTAAAAAATATTCTTTGAATTGTGCCATTCCCGAGTTGTTGAACATTAGGGTTGGATCGTCTTTAAGAACGATAGGCGCAGAAGGAACTATTAAGTGTCCTTTGCTTTCAAAGAATTGTAAAAATTGCTTACGAATGTCTTGTGATTTCATTATAGATTATTAGATTGTTAGATCTTTAGATAATTAGATTTTGTGTAATTGGTTTGCCGTCTAGCCCTGATTGTAGAGAAAACACTTGCTTTTTTGCAAGTATTGTAACGTAAAGCAGGAACATGGATTACAAAGATGCCAAAAGTTTCGCTTCTAAAAAATAAAAATAGATTTAGATTGAAACATTTATTAAATTTGTTCGTATAACCATTGTTATTTCTAAAACTGCCACAAAAATAGTATAATTTAAGAAATGTCGAAGAAAGTTAAGTATTATTACGACACGGAAAGTTTGGCTTATCGAAAAATTAAGCTAAAAAAGGGAAGAAAGTTCGGTTATGCGGCTTTATTTTTAATTGCTTCGGCGTTATTCGGATTTTTATGTATGGTACTTTTAATAAACACTCCTTATTTTGAAACACCAAAAGACAAATTGTTAGTTCGCGAATTAGACAATATGAAATTGAATTATGCCATTTTGAATAAAAAAATGGATCAATTGGACGAAGCAATGTTAGCTTTAGAAGACCGGGATGATAATTTGTATCGTGCTTATTTTAACTCTTCTCCGATTCCTACAGAAAAACGTAAAGAAGGATTTAAAGAAGCGAATCGTTATAAAGAATTAGAAGGTTTTAATAATTCGGATTTGGTGGTTAATACCTCCAAACGTGTTGATATACTCACCAAAGAACTGGCAATTCAATCAAAATCTTTGGATGAAATATTGAAATTAGCCAAAACAAAAAATAATTTATTAGAAGCGATTCCAGCGATTCAACCTGTTAAAAATGAAGAGCTTAAAAGAATGGCCTCGGGTTTTGGTTATCGAAGTGATCCTTTTACAAAAGCACGAAAGATGCACGAAGGAATGGATTTTACGGCGAAAATTGGAACTCCAATTTATGCCACTGGTGATGGTGTCGTTAAAAGTGCCGACAACTCGTTATCAGGTTATGGTAATCATATTGAAATAACACACGGGTTTGGGTATAAGACTTTATACGGACATTTGAGCAAGTATAAAGTACGACCTGGACAAAGGGTAAAACGCGGTGATATTATTGGATACGTGGGAAGTACTGGACGAAGTGAAGCACCGCATTTACATTACGAAGTGCACAAAGATGGAAGAGCAGTCAACCCAATTAATTTTTATTACGGAAACATCTCGGCGGCAGAATATGTTGCTATTTCAAAAATTGCAAATCAGGAAAATCAATCATTGGACTAGTGTTCAGTGTTTAAAATAAAAAACTAGTATGCACATAGAACTATCTAAAGACAAATTGTATTTCAGCATTGGCGAATTAGCTACTGCTTTTAATGTAAATGCTTCCTTAATTCGATTTTGGGATAAGGAGTTTGACATTTTAAAACCAAAGAAAAATGCTAAAGGAAATCGCATGTTTACACAAGACGATGTGAAGAATTTGCAACTCATTTATCATTTGGTAAAAGAACGTGGATTTACTTTAGAAGGTGCCAAAACACATTTGAAAGAAGGTCAGAAAAAATCCTTAGATAAGTTCGAAATCATTAATAAATTAGAAGGAATTAAAGCCGAATTGACGAATATTAAAAATCATTTATAAACAACAATCAAATTAAAACAACAAATAAACTTTAAAAATTAGAAATTATGAGAAAATTTTTGCCTTGGATAATAGTAATCGTTGTAGTCATTGGACTTTATGTTTGGGCTACTGGTATTTATAACAAAGCCGTAACACTTGAACAGGGAATTAAGGAAAGTTGGGGAAATGTTGAAACATCTTACCAACGAAGAAATGACCTGATTGTCAATTTGGTCAAAAGTGTTCAGGGACAAGCAGAGTATGAAAAAGGAACTTTGGAAGCAGTAGTTAAAGCTCGTGCTGAAGCATCGCAAACAAAAATTGACCCAACAAATATTACTCCAGAACAATTGGAAAAATTCAACAGTGCACAATCCTCTTTGTCAAGATTGCTGATGACAGTTGAAAACTATCCAAATCTACAAGCCAACCAAGGATTCCTAAAATTACAGGACGAATTAGCCAGTACTGAAAATCAAATTTTAACTGCCAGAACTCGTTTTAATGAGTCTGTCAAGCCATATAACAATAACATCAATACGTTCCCAAGAAATATTTTGGCGGGTATGTATGGACTTAAGGAAAAACCATATTTTGAGGCCTCTACTGGTGCAGATAAAGCTCCAGATGTAGAATTCAATTTCGACAAAAAAGAGACAAAATAATGTCAAAAGTAGAAGCTTTTTTATCCAAAGAAGAAGAAGCAGAAGTTGTTGAAGCGATTCGATTGGCTGAGAAAAACACTTCAGGCGAAATACGTGTCCATATAGAAAAAGAAACTTCCATTGCTCCTATCGAGAGAGCAGTGGTGGTTTTTAATGAACTAAAAATGGACAACACCAGAGATAGAAATGGTGTTATCATTTATGTTGCCGTTAAAAGCAAACAGTTTGCTATTTATGGCGATAAAGGTATTGATGAAAAAGTCGCAGATGATTTTTGGAATTGCACTAAAGATATTATGATGGCTCATTTCAAAAACGGGAATAATAAGCAAGCTTTAGTAGACGGAATTCACAACGCCGGTGAACAACTTAAAAACCATTTTCCTTATCAAAGTGATGATAACGACGAACTTACTAACGAAATATCAATAGGAGAATGATACAATTAGTTTATAAAATTGCCCAATTCCTTTTGATAACATTTCTCTTTTTGTTAAGTCATTTGGGATACTCACAATTTCAAATTCCGAAAAAACCCGATTTTCAAACTTCCGTTTATGATTACGCAAAACTTTTAAGTGATACTGAGAAATCACAATTAGAAAAGAAACTAATCAAATATTCGGACTCTACTACATCGCAAATTGTTGTAGTTATAGTAGAAACTATTAATGGAGAAGACATTGGGATATTAGCCCCAAAATGGGGACACGAATGGGGAGTTGGACAAGCAAAAGAAGACAACGGAATTTTTATTTTGTTGGCAAAACAAGAACGGAAAATTTGGATTGCACCAGGCTATGGTGTGGAAGATCGATTGGTTGCTGGTATTAATGGCGAAATTATTAGAAATATTATCATTCCCGAGTTCAAAGCAGGAAGTTATTACAATGGTTTAGACAAAGGAGCAGATGCCATTTTTGATGTTCTCAAAGGCAAATACAAGGGCACAAGAAAAAACGATAAAATTGGTAAAAACATCAAGCCAATTGTAGTGTTCATTATTATCTTTATCATTATTATCATTTTAGCTTCTAGAAATAAAGGTGGTAATTCTGGTAACAGCAGCGGAGGACCAAGTTTACTTGACATTATTATTTTAAGTAATATGGGAAGAAGTTCTGGCGGTGGATTTGGTGGCGGATTTGGCGGTTCCTCAGGTGGAGGTGGTGGATTCGGCGGCGGATTTGGCGGCGGCGGATTTTCTGGAGGAGGTGCTGGAGGAAGTTGGTAGTTCAGTGTTCAGTGGAGTACTTTTTTAGTATACTGATTATTATTTAAAATCATAAAAAAACTCGTTTTGTTTATTTAACAAAACGAGTTTTTTATGAATATAATTGTTTAGTAAAACATCATCCCTCCCTAATTTTTTTCTTTTTTAGCAGCAAATTTATCGAGTTTATACGTTAGCGAAAACATTACGTAACGTTTCAAGATAGTATTCTCTTCTTCCCGAATAGACGTGGCATTGATGTTTCTCGAAACACTTTGATTTTGATTCAACAAATCATATACTTTCACTTTTGCCATCAATTGTTTTTGGAAGAAACTGTACGACAAACTGGAATTCCACAAGAAAAAGTTTTTCTTAAATTCGTCAGCAATATTCGAATTGTAGGTGTATCCAAAATCATTTCCGAAAGTCCAGTTTTTTGGCCAAAAACTAGTTACCTGTACATTGAATTTATGCGTGAAATTGGTAGCTTTCTCTATTACATAATTGGAATAATTAATAGTATTGAAAGAATAATTATAAGAAGGATTTATCGTTAGCAATTCGCCATACTCGTACGTTAGGTTTACTCTTGGAGAAAAGGTATAGGATTTTGCAGCGTACAATTCACCATCTGTAAACCCTTTAGATAACCCGAAGTTATTGTTCACGCGCAATTCATATCGAAACTTATATCCTTCTTTTTTAATCGATTTATTCCAATAGACACCAAACCACGAGTTGTAAGTTCCAGAAACATAATTATAGGTTGTTGTTCTTTTTCTGTTGTCATCATAGGTAACAGAAGACACAATTTGGCTGTCATAAAAATTTCCACCAATGTTTAATCCGTAGCCCGAACGTGTAGCATAATCGAAATCTCTGTAAGACAAATAAATTCCGTGATATTTATTCAAATCAAGATCAGGATTTCCTATTATTGTATTTAATGGATTTGACAAATCTTCGACAGGTAGCATTTGCTTTGCCGATGGCAAACTGTATTCATAATTATAATTTACCCACAGATTTTTAGATTTTGAAAAGCGATAACTTCCATAAAGATTGATGTATGGTAACAAATACTCTTTGGTTAGATTCGTTGTCAAATTCAAGTAATTGGAATCGGTATCATAATTTATAATTGATGTTCCCACGTTCAAATTAAAATTTAACTTAGTTCTGTTAAAAGTCAATCCAGTATTGGGTGTAATTGTTTTTTCGTACGAATTAAAACTATTGGAAAGTTCGTCATTAAATGTAGAATAGGATTGATTTATAGCATCAAATTCAAAAGATTGTCTTCTGTCATTCTTGTTATTAATCAAATATTCTAGACCTAATTTAACTTGAAGTGAATCTGTAATTGGCTGAAAAAATTCGAATTCGGTATTGTATTTAGCACTTCTATTTTTGGAAGAATTAAATTGATTTCGATTATCATCTGGAACTACATCTTGATAAAAAATGGTATTTGACTTGATGTTTTCGTCTTCAATTGTTTTGGAGTTTTCATTTTCAAAAACCAAACTTAAGTATTTCCCTTTCCTTTTAAATGATTTGGTAAAGGATAACGTATTGGCAAAACTATCCATAGTATTTTCATAAAAATTATCGGAAGTGCTTTCGTTTAAAAGTGCGTTAGTGGCATTGTTCGATTTTTGAGCAGCTATATTTCTATTTTTATTATTGGATTTTGTAAAATTGGGTTCGATTGTTATTGTGGCTGTTGAATCGATTTTATATTCGAAAACAGCTTTAGCATTGTGCACGTAGCGATCTTCATTGGTGGTAGAATTAGAGTTGGTAGTAAAATTTCCGGAAGGCAAAAAATTGGTACTGCTCGTTCTATTGTCATTTTTAGTATTGGCTCCAGAATAGAAATAGCTCAACGAAGCTTCTGAATCTTTTATCCATTCATCCGAATAATTAATTCCGACTAAATTCGATTGTGTAATTCCGTTGCCGCTTCCAAAACGCCTTCCATTAATACCGAAGGTGCCATTATCGTTAAACCAAACATTAGTATTTCTGCCGCCACCCATATTATCAAAAACTTCATCCATTGAAAATCCAGTGGAATTGATATTATTGGAAGAAGCTAAAACACTAATCTTTCGTTTATTCTTAAAATAATTGCCAA
>JAYVFV010000161.1:0-3638 GCA_043772885.1 Flavobacteriales bacterium | reverse complement strand
ACGCCACAATTTACCCAAATTCCTGCTATTTGTAAAGATTTAGCTGCACCTTCATTACCAACGACATCAACAAATACACCAACTGCTATTACGGGTACTTGGAATCCTAACACAATAAATACGTCAACTGTTGGTACATCAACATATACATTTACACCAAATGAAGGGTTTTGTGCAACAACTGCAACAATGAATATTACTATAGTTGCTCCATCTATAATTCCATTATTTCAACAAATTACACCTATATGTTTAAATGGTGTTGCGCCTTTATTACCGGTTTCTTCAAGTAATGGAGGAATTACAGGAGCTTGGAGTCCAAACACAATAAGTACATCAACAGTTGGTACATCAACATACACATTTACACCAGATGCTGGCTTTTGTGCTATACCAACTACAATGAATATAACAATTAATGCGCCTTTTATAATTCCAACATTTACTCAAATTCCTAATATTTGTAAAGATTTGTCTGCACCTATACTACCAACGTCATCCAGTAATGGAGGGATTACAGGGGCTTGGATTCCAAACACAATAAGTACATCAACTGTTGGTACATCAACATACACATTTACACCAAATGCAGGCTTTTGTGCTATACCAACTACAATGAATATAACAATTGATGCGCCTTCTATAATTCCATTATTTCAACAAATTCCACCTATATGTTTTAACGGAGTTGCGCCTTTATTACAGGTTTCTTCAAGTAATGGAGGAATTACAGGATCTTGGATTCCATCAATTATAGATACTTCCATTGTAGGTTCATCAATATACATTTTTACTCCAAATACTAGTCAATGTGCTGTAAATACAACGATGAGTATAACAATTGTCAACCCAACGGTTGCTACATTTACCCAAATTGCACCAATATGCCAAGGCGGAAATGCACCAGCATTACCAACATCTAATAACAATATTACTGGAACATGGAATCCCCTAACTATTAGCACTGCAAATGCCGGAACTACAACGTATACATTTACACCAAACGCCGGACAATGTGCTTCTGGAGCTACAATGCAAATAACCATTCATCCAACTCCAGTTGTTAATCCGATTAGCGCTGTAAATGTTTGTGATAGCTATACTTTACCAGCATTAAGTGTTGGAAATTATTTTGCACAATCTAACGCAGTATCTCCAATTACGAATTTGACTTTAACATCAACTCAATTGGTTTATGTATATGCTCAAAGTGGTACAACACCAAATTGTACAGATCAGGAAAGCTTTCAGGTAAACATAACGCCTTCGCCACAATTCACAATAAATGGAGAATGTGTTGGATCTGTTTTTGTTCTTAGCATAACAAATGCAAGCTTTAATCTCGATTCGGCAAGTTATAATTGGACTGGTCCAAGTGTTCAAAACAATGGCGAACCAACACTTCAAATTTCAGAAGCTGGAGTATATACTTGTACCGTATCAGTTTCTAATGGTTCAGAATTTAGTTGTTCTACCACTCATACCTTTAACGCTAACGACATTGGTTGTCAAATACCAAAAGGAATTTCTCCGAATGGCGATACACTTAATGATACTTTTGATTTAACTGGATTCAATGTTAGTAAACTTAGTATTTTTAACCGTTATGGAACAGCTGTCTATTCAAAATCAGAATACACAAATGAATGGGGTGGTCAATCCGATTCAGGAAATGAATTATCCGATGGAACTTATTATTACGTAATTGAACTCAAAAATGGAGGAGAAACCAGAACCGGCTGGGTGTATATTAACAGATAATTAAAGTAAATTTAAAATCAATACTATTCAAAAAAGTGTCCAATAATAGGGACACTTTTTTTGTTACTATAATCTCCTATTAAACAAAAAAATGTAATTTAGCTATTCAATTTTAATTTTTAAACTATGAAGCAACTAATTTTTACACTAATTGCATTTTTAGGATTTGCAATTACATCTTCGGCACAACAAACCGCAACGAAGAAAACAGAAAAAGCAACCAAAGAAGTTAAAGCAACTACAAAAGTTGTTTTGAAAAAAGACGGAACTGTAGATAAAAGATACAAAGAAACTAAAACAACTGTCGTTTTGAAAAAAGACGGAACTCCAGATAAACGTTACAAAGAAGCAAAAGCGAAGGTCGTTTTGAAAAAAGATGGAACTCCAGATAAAAGATACACTAAGAAAAAATAATTATTTTAGCTATGATTAATGCCACTTTTTTTAGTGGCATTTTTATTTAAAAACTGTTTTCATTTAATACATTTTTGAAGCTTCTTTAATGACCGAAATTAATACAGTATTGTCAATTTCTTCTAATGATTTATATCGTAAAGATTTTACAGTATTTCTTCCATTATCTGCAATTAAGTTCTCTAAATTATTTTTTAAATGAAATCCTTTTGCAAAACCAACATCTACAAATTGATGTTTATGACTTGCGTTTAGATATCAAAATGGTTTCTTCTTATAATAAAAGTAAGGAACTGTCCATTTGTGTTCTAGTGTTACATCTGATAAATTACTTTCAATTACCGCTACAACATGAAGTACAATCGAACGAAAAGGCTCTGGCTGATTGAGTATGTATACATCCGTTGGTTTCACTACTACTCTATTCCGTACTGATCAAACAAATAAATTAATGACGACATGGTAGCAGCACCAAGTTCTAATTCGCGTTTGTTTACAGCATCAAATTTGTCATTAGCCGCATGATGATAATCGAAATAACGCTGCGAATCGGGATGCAAACCTACTTTTACAATTTTACTTGACGTTAAAGGATCAATGTCTGAACCTCCATGTCCTTTTGTAAAACTATGAATCAAATACGGTTCGAATAAAGGTTTCCAGCTTTGTGCTTTAGTCAAATTCAATTCGTCGCTATCAAAAGTAAATCCTCTAGGAGTAAAACCACCCGAATCACTTTCCATTGCAAAAATGTGATTTTCATTGTTTGCTTTCGACACTTCTTCGTATTTTTTTCCGCCTTTTCCACCATTTTCTTCATTCATAAAAAGTACAACTCTTATCGTATTTTTAGGTTTGTATCCTAGCGTTTTAAAAATATTCAAAACTTCCATACTTTGTACAACCCCAGCTCCATCATCATGCGAACCATCGGCTAAATCCCAAGAATCGAGATGACCACCAACCACCATTATTTTTTCGGGGTGTTCACTTCCTTTTATTTCTCCAATTACGTTATAAGACAAGACGTCATCAAGCGTTTGACACGATTGCTTTAAATAAAATTTTAAATTGGCATTTTGTCCTAACATTTTACTCAATAACTCGGCGGCATTTGTACTAATTGCTGCTGTTGGAATGTATTGTGATTTTGGAATATCTCCATAACTCTGCGCTCCTGTATGCGGAAAATCATCCAAACGCAAATTCATCGAACGCACAATTGTTGCTACTGCTCCAAACTTTGAAGCTTCTTTTGCGCCAGCATATCGTTGATCGACAGCTCCTCCATAAGCATGCATGCTTTCGATTTGTGAATTATCCATTGGGCGATTATAGAAAACAATTTTGCCTTTTATTTTTTCTGTTCCTAAATCGGATAGTTCTTTTATGCTGTGGACTTCTATTACTTCTGCTGTAATTCCAGATTTTGCTGTGGCAATTGAACCACCAAGCGCACATAC
>JAYVFV010000160.1:0-3656 GCA_043772885.1 Flavobacteriales bacterium | reverse complement strand
TCGTTGTTACCTTTTAATGGATGTGGAAAATCCTTAAACCGTTCTCCTCGAAAATCTTCTTCGGAGAAATTACTGCGTTGCAGCATGGTTCCCATGGCGCCATCAAGGACGAGGATTCTTTCTTTTATTGCTTGTTTAATTTTTGACATATTTTTAAAGTTGCAAAGTGCCTGAGTGGCTAAGTTGCTGAGTTTAATTTTATATTATGATTTATTAACTAGCCCTGATGGAAGCGGCATCCTTTTTTTGTTTTGTGCTTCGACAAGCTCAGCATGACAAAACAAAAAAGATATAGCGTACAGCAGGAAACAGCTCCTAATACTGACACGAGCACAGCGAATTGACGCCAGTAAACGAGTTCAGCATGAAAAATTATATATATGTTATCTTGAAAGTGAGAAGAAATTCTCTGGGTTATCTTTGTCGAGATGCTGAAATAAATTCAGCATAAAGACTAGAATGTAGCACCTTCTTTTGGCAAAGGGTTGCTAAGCTTTCATCGGGTCTATTCCCTCAAGCTTTCGTGATAACAAACAATAAGTTTATGAACGGTGCAAAGTAAAGGCATAGAAATTTATTTTGCAACAATTTTTTCGGAAAATAAAAAAAAGCTCACAACGATTTGTTAATTATCAAAAAAAAGTTTAGAATAATTTGAAATTCAATTTGATTTTATACATTTGCACTCGAAAAATAGGAGGAAAAATTTGAACTGATTGCAACCTCGTTAAAAAATGCTAAAGCAGCATTCCTTCTTTAGCACTTCGTTATAATTTCTCTTTTTTCGTTTAACATTAATTTTAAACTAAGTATAGTTATGGCTTATTTATTTACGTCGGAGTCAGTGAGTGAAGGACATCCAGACAAAGTTGCAGACCAAATTTCTGATGCATTAATTGATAACTTTTTGGCATTTGATGCCGAATCAAAAGTGGCTTGCGAAACATTGGTTACTACCGGTCAGGTGATTCTTGCCGGAGAAGTAAAATCTAACACTTACTTAGATGTTCAACAAATTGCAAGAGAAGTCATTCGTAAAATTGGATATACTAAAAGCGAATACATGTTTGAAGCGGATTCTTGTGGAATTCTGTCAGCAATTCACGAGCAATCAGCCGATATTAATCAAGGTGTAGATAGAGCAAGTAAAGAAGAGCAAGGTGCTGGTGACCAAGGAATGATGTTCGGCTATGCAACAAATGAGACTGAAAATTATATGCCATTGGCTCTGGATTTATCCCATGCTTTGTTAATTGAATTAGCCAATCTAAGAAGAGAAAATAACGAAATAAAATATTTACGTCCGGATGCGAAATCTCAGGTAACTTTAGAATATTCTGATGATAACAAACCAGTTAGAATTGATGCTATTGTAATTTCTACACAGCATGATGATTTTGCTCCAGAAGCTGAAATGTTAGCCAAAATCAAAAGTGATTTGGTATCGATTTTGATTCCAAGGATTAAAGCAAAATATCCTCAATATGCTCATTTATTTAATGACAATATTACCTATCACATTAACCCAACGGGGAAATTCGTAATCGGTGGGCCACATGGAGATACAGGTTTGACAGGAAGAAAAATTATTGTTGATACGTATGGTGGAAAAGGAGCTCACGGTGGTGGTGCTTTCTCTGGAAAAGACCCAAGTAAAGTGGATCGTTCTGCGGCTTATGCAACGCGTCATATTGCAAAAAACTTAGTAGCTGCGGGTGTATGTGAGGAAGTTTTAGTGCAGGTTTCGTATGCTATTGGTGTGGCAAAGCCAACATCAATCAATGTGGTGACTTATGGTACTTCTAAAGTTAATTTGACTGACGGAGAAATCAGCAATAAAGTGGAGGCTATTTTCGATATGCGTCCGTATTTTATTGAGCAACGTTTGAAATTGAGAAATCCTATTTATAGTGAAACGGCAGCTTATGGTCACATGGGAAGAAAACCGGAAACGGTTACCAAAACTTTCAAGTTACCGAATGGTGCTCCAAAAACGGTTACGGTTGAATTATTTACCTGGGAGAAATTAGATTTCGTAGATACAGTGAAAAGTGCATTTGGAATTTAAGATTTAAACGCAAAGAACACGAAGTTATATGCGAAGTTCGCAAAGAAAAAAACCTGACTGTATCGTCAGGTTTTTTGTTTTTATAACATTGGATAAAACAAGAAAGCTATAAATATCAAAAAACTTATACCAACGAAAAATAATAGCCTTTTATATCTGGATAAATCCTTATTTGCCTTTTTATCTCTATTGTATTTTCTAGAGTATAATAATGAAAAAACAATCAACAATGGAATAATAATTACCCATTTGATTACATCATCCTTAATGATAAATGCATTCAGAGGAACAAAAACAAAAAGTGTAAACAGACCTAATGTTTTGAGTAATTTTTCTTCTTGCTCGATAGTCATATTTTAAATTATTTATTGCTAAATTACAAATTATACTTAAAACTAAAAATTATATATCTGGGTTGCACCGTGTATTGAGTTGCTCTTGTTGAAAACTGAGAGAAACTATCATCATTCAATGATGTTGTATTTAAAATATTTGTTGCCGAAATTTTGTATTCCCAATGACTGTCTTTTGCTTTTTGATAAATTAAACTAGCCGATAAAAAATCATATTCATTTTTAACCGATTTATCATTATTATAGTAATTATAAAACTCATACTCGGAAACAAAAGAGAAGCTTTTTAAGAAAAAATAATCAATTTTGACGGAAGGTCTATCTGTAAAGAAAGTATCATTAGGATAATTATTTATCGTATAACTATAACCAAGTTCTATGTTTGGAAAATTTTTATAATTGGTAGAAGCTTTTATAGAATAGATTTGAGTGAAACTTTCGTTGGTAATCAAAACATCTTGTTGTGTAAATCGGTCTACTTGTATATTATTGTATTTGGACCAATTCAAATTGGCGTTCAAAGAAGCTTTATAATATCTAAAAAAAGAACGTCCATAATTCCCAAAGAAGGTAATTGCTTCATCGGCAAATTCTGAATTGAAGGGTTCAGAAATTTGATTTACATTATCAAAAAATGCTCTTGTTTTTATAGCATCAACCGTTCGGTCATAACTCAAAAATGCCGAAATATTTTCAAAATTAAACATGTTGTATTTGAAATAACGCAATGAATGTGATTGCTGAATTTCATTTTCAAGTGTGCTGTTTCCTCTTGACAAACTGCTGTAACTATTTAAAATATATCCTTCGGCTAATCTGTTAATATCTGTGAAACTATTGGTAAACGAAAAATTATATGTCAGCATTTCTGATTTTTTAATTTGATAAATCGCCAAGAAATCAGGTAATACTCTAGTGAAATTTTGTTTAAAATTTGTTCCAAGTTGCTCGTTATCCAAAGCATAAGTATGCAAACTTACACCTGGAGTGAAAGTAAATTTTCCGGTTAATATTTTATAATGCAATCCCAAGAAAGCATCATTGAATTTATATTTTACATCATTGGTGTTTTCTATATTGTCTAATTCATTAGCGTTTCCGTTATCCAAAATTTGATACATGCTTGAATCGAAATTTTGATTAGAATGGGTATTTCCAAGCGTTACATTGATATTGCTTTTTGGTGTAATCATATAGTAATAATCCAATTTAGTATCTAATTTATTCGTTTTCAC
>JAYVFV010000159.1:0-3689 GCA_043772885.1 Flavobacteriales bacterium | reverse complement strand
CGAGGAATATGATGTTTTTATTGACAAGACAATTCAATATTTAGCTTCTAATGATTCTAAAAAATCATTGATTGTAAATCACGAACGCTATTATAATTCAGGTGACGAATTAGAAATTACGGCGCAATATTTCAACAAAAATTATGAACTAGATGAAAAAGCGCGGCTAACTATCGTTGTAACAAATAATAAAACCAAGCAAATAAAAAAATACGATTTGCTGCGAACTTCCAATGCTTTTAAAGTCAATTTAGACGGATTAGAAGCTGGACAATATTCCTTTACAGTAAAAGAATTGAACTCTAATGCTAGTTATTCAAGCGGATTTGAAATATTAGATTTTGATATCGAAAAGCAATTTGTCAATCCAGACATGGTAAAACTAAAGCAATTGGCCAACCAAACAAAAGGAGAAACCTTCGTTCCTAATCAAGTAGATGAATTGATAAAAGCACTTCTAAACAATGGCGATTATAAATCAATTCAGAAAGCTATTGTGACCAAAACTCCTATTATTGATTGGGTTTGGTTGCTTATATTAATAGCGTTAGCATTAGCATCTGAATGGTTTATTAGAAAATATAACGGTTTATTGTAGCTATTATAATGCTACTTTATCTAACAACTGCACTTGGCTTTTTAAACGTTCAATGAGCATGTTCATCATTCTCTTATTTAAGTTGGACGAGTTGGTAATATACTCTTCGTATTCATCTGAAGTAAATAATCCAATCACCATTCCTTTTAAAGAATTTCTGAACTTAATATCGCGTTGTATGATGTTTTCGATATATGCCAATTTCTTTTCTGGAGTCAAATCGAAAAAAGTATTTTTTTGCTTTACAGCATAATTGATAAAAACCAAAACAAATAAATCATTCTGGAGTTTTAAAATAGGACGTAGCGTTTTATTTTGAAACAATTCTTCCGATGACGATTGACTATTTACAATTCCAATAGTTTCACCACGCAATTCTAGCAAAGTAATATCTCGAGAATTCATAACTTTTTCTTTTAAAGATAAAAAAAACCTCTGTTAAAAAAACAGAGGTTTGATTTAGTTATTAAGAACGATTTGTTAATTATTCTAGTTTGACAGAAACACGTCTTGATAGGTCGTAACCAAGCTCAGTACTTATGAATTCTGTAGTTTCACCTTGACCAACAATTTTGATTCTGCTCGACTCAATTCCGGCACCTTTGAAAATGTCTGACAAGTTTTTAGCTCTTCTTTGGCTTAATGCTACATTATAATCCGAAGTTCCTCTTTCATCAGCAAAACCCATTAAAGAAATTTTGGCATCCGGATAATTTTTCAAGAATTTTATTATATAAAATACATTGTTTGTAGAACCACTGTTAGGAACATCTTTATCAAGATCGTAGAATACATTTATATATCCTTTTTGAATTAACAATAAAATAGCATCTTCTTTACTCATTACATCAGAAGTAATACCATTCATACCGTCTTTTCCTTTTTCAAGTTCGTCTGCCACACCGTTTTTATTGATGTCTAACATTCTTCCTCTTGCATCAACGGCAACACCTGCGACCGAATTATTTTCTTGATCGATATAATCAGGAACACCATCTTTATCGGTATCTATTATATGATTTTCTAAATCACCAACTCTATTTTCAAGTGCTTTGATTCTTTTCTCCATTTTGTCTGGTAAAACAAACCAATCACCATGCATTGTTTTTCTATCCAAAGAGAAACTTAATCCTAAATTTAAAGAAGCTGTTTTTCCTGATAAGTTTTCTTGATCATCAGCATACGAACCGTCCCAGTTAAAATGTTGTCTGTAATTAAATACGGTTGTAACATCCAGTTGTAGCGCCAAACGCTTAGTAAGTCTGTACTCAGGAGTAACACCAAACATTATTCCACCGTTATATTCAGTAGCATTATAATTTTGATTTACAAGTTCTCCTGCTTCCCAATAATTTTCTGTTTTGGATGTCATGGAAACCACTTGAACTCCACCATGAACTAACATACTAAAACGACCAAGTTCTTTATGGACATTGAATAATTTGGCTAAGTTAGCAACACCCTGTATTTGTAGGTTTATTTGTCTAAGTTCGAAAGATTTACTTGGAAGACCACTTGTTTGACTTTCATTGTTAAAATTTCTAAATCTATCGTATCCGAAACTTCCTTTAACACTAAATACTTCACCAATTAAATACCTTGCACCAAGTGAAAAACTGTTAGGTTCCCATTGACCAAAAAAACTATTTGGTTTGCTTGAAAAATATCCTTCAGAGTAGGGCTTAACTCCTTTAATATTTCCAACATGGGCTTCAATAATCCAATTGCTATTTCTTTCTAATGAGTCATTTTCTTTATCCTGAGCAAAAGAAGTGAATGAACCAAATAATACTAACAATAATAGCGTACTTTTTTTCATAACAAAATTTAGGTTAAATCGTTTAGGATGCAAAAATAGGCTAAATATAATAAATTAACAATTTTTTTAGTTAAAAAACCCTATGTAGAATGGATTAAATTTTAAATAAATTAAATATCTTCCTATAAAAAAATTATTTTTGTAAAAAAACAAATGAGATTTCATACAAGAAAATGGGTTAAACCCGAAGATTTAAATCCAAATAGCACTTTATTTGGCGGACGATTATTGGCGTGGATAGATGAAGAAATTGCGTTATATGCTATAATACAATTAGAAAGTCCTCGGATTGTAACCAAACACATGTCGGAAATTAATTTTAGAAGCTCCGCACGACAAGGCGATATTGTAGAAATCGGAATTGATGTTATAAAATTCGGAACTTCATCGCTAACATTAAAATGCGAAGTGCGAAATATGATGACCAAAGAAACCATCATTACTATTGATACCATAACCATGGTAAGTTTAGGTTTAAACGGGAAACCGCAAGCCCACGGAAAGACAAAAATTGAATATGTAGAAGACCGTTTAAAAAATTAGATCACAACGCTATTTTTATCGGTAGGCAATTCATAAATTTCCAAATCAAAATAAATAATTGACGCAATAATATGGTCGAAAATATCGGCCATGATGTATTCATATTCTTCAAAACTCTGATCTTTGGAAAAAGCGTAGATTTCTAACGGAATGCCTTGTGCTGTTGGTTGTAACTGACGACAAAGCAGAATCATATTCTTATTAAGTCCGGGATAATAGTTAAGATAATTGGTGATGTATTTTCTAAACAAACCAAAATTGGTCATATTTCTTCCATTAATGGATAACGATTTATCTACATTATAGGTTTTGTTATACCGGTCAATTTCGGCTTGTCGTTCATCAATATACTTAGTAACCAATTGGATTTTTTTCAGGTTTTGCAATTCTTCTTCTGTCAAAAAGCGAATACTTTTTGCTTTCACCAGAATGTGTCTTTTGATACGTCTTCCGTCAGAATCTAACATTCCGCGCCAGTTTCTAAAAGAATCGGATATCAAACTGTAAGTGGGAATTGTCGTCGTTGTATTATCGAAATTTCTGACTTTAACTGTTGCCAAATTGATTTCGATTACATCACCATCGGCTCCATACTTATCAAAAGTAATCCAGTCACCAATTCGGACCATATCGTTTAAAGAAACTTGTACACTGGCAACAAATCCTAAAATAGTATCCCTAAATACTAAAATAACTATTGCCGAAAGTGCTCCAAGTGTTCCTAAAATT
>JAYVFV010000158.1:0-3733 GCA_043772885.1 Flavobacteriales bacterium | reverse complement strand
TTGTATCGGAGCTTTTCTTTTTTAATATTCCCACTGACGGAGTTTATTTAGCTTTTCTTGTTCCTCAAGTTCTTCAACCGGAATTACTTTTAAGAAAGAGGCATGTTGCTCGATGGCGTATTCTACTTTCTCTACAATTTCATCAATGGTATCGTTTTCATAATCAATTTCAAGAGGTTCTTTAATGATAAACGATTGTAGAATTCCTTTCTTTTTCATCCGTAATCCTTTTTTATCAAAAGAACGACGGAAGCCATCGATAACGATAGGAACAACAATAGGTTTGTGTTGTTTAATGATATGAGCCGTTCCTTTTCGAACGGGTTTGAACGATTTGGTTGTTCCTTGTGGAAAAGTAATTACCCAACCGTCTTCTAAAGCGATTTTAATATTTTCGGTGTCGTTTGGATTTATATCCCTCTTTTCGGTGACGTCTTTTCCGCCGGCGCGCCATGTTCGTTCGACAGATATGGCGCCAACATAAGCTAAAATCCTAGGAAGCAAACCCGATTTCATTGTTTCACTTGCTGCAACGTAATAGATATTCATTTTTGGTTGCCATAAATAACCTACATTTTTAATGTTATCAGCACGTCCGGAAAGACTGGCATTGAAAACATGAAACATAGCAACGACATCGGCAAAATACGTTTGATGATTGGATATGAACAGTACATTTTTATCGGGTAATGCCCTAATGATTTCGGAACCATCAATTTGCAATTGGTTAAAACCACGATAACGCCGATGTGTTATTCCTCCGAATATTCGTATCAACCATTTTTTAATAAAAAGGATGTGTCCAAAAGGATTTCGTTTAAATAATCCCATAATTAGCTTTAAAAAAATGAATAACAAAAATACAAAAAGTTCTTATTTATAGCACCTTTTTCAAGGCTTCTTTTAATTCACTCAGCATCATGGCAGTGGCTCCCCAAACCGCATGCTCTCCAATTTGAAAAACGGGAACTTCAATCAATTTGGCGTACGAAGTGGTTATCGATTTTTTAATTATAATGGTATCATCTAAAAGTAGTGCCAACGGCAATTCTATTATTCCGGCTACTTCTTCTTCTTGAAGTGTAAACTCTAATTCGGTAGTTGCTATTCCGAGGAAAGGAAATACTAAAAAATTACTAGGTGGAATGTATATAGAAGAAAAATCGCGTAGCACGGTAATCTTATCAGCATGCACTCCAATTTCTTCATGGGTTTCGCGGAGTGCTGTTGCTTTTAAATCTTCGTCAATTACTTCGACTTTACCACCTGGAAAAGCAATTTGAGAAGCATGTACGCCGGGATAGGAGTTTCTGATAATTAAAACCAAATGTGTTTGCTTATTTTTAGGATAAAACAACATCATTACTGCGGCTTTTCTAGCATTATTAGTATTTTCAAATCCAGCTTCTAGGATTTTAATTCTTTCCAAAGGAGCCATTTTTACATGTGCCGATGTGGATGGTAATTCCAAATCAACAATAGTAACAATCGCTTCGAAAAAGACATCAAAATTCATCGCTTCGCATTTTAAATAATTATAAATTTACAAAAAAAAACGATGTACAGTAAAGAAGAAAGCTTAAGAATTAAAAAGGAATTTTGGATTCAGTTTGCAGAAGCGCATCCAAGAAAATGGTTGCTTTACGACACTAAGATAAAAGACGTGACTTTCAAATTCTATATCGATAATAAAAAAGCGCAAGTACTACTAGATATTGAACCAAAAGAAGAGGAAAAGAGAATCCTTTATTTCGAAAAAATTGACTCTTTAAAAACAATATTAACTCAAGAATTTCTTCCCGAAGCTATTTTAGAACGGAATCATTATCTCGACACAGGAAAAGTTATCAGCCGCATTTGGGTAGAAAAAAATAATGTGAGTTTAAACAATAAATCCAATTGGAACGACATATTTAATTTTTTCGCTAAAACCATGGACCACTTTGAGCGCTTTTTTTATGAATATCAAGATTATATCAAAGATTTAGAAACAAACGTTTAATATATGAGCGTGCCCCTACGGGTCGGGCTATACGCTTTATCTTTTGCTCATACTTCACAAAAGGTTGCTATCTCTCACGCAGCAACCACAACTTACCCTAGCAATTGATATAAAAACACCTGCTTTGATACAGGTAACTACATCGAACAATTAACATCTCACATTCCTCATAGGGAGAGACTTTGTACAGAAAATTATATCTGAATTATACAAATAAAAAAAAGAAGTTTGCAAATTTATCAATACTCCTATTGGTACCTTTGATGATAAATAAAACCGTAGATAGTAGGGTAAATAGGAATCAAACTGTTTTCATTGTATAACTGTTATAAAATCAACCAATACCTTTTATTATGATGAAAAAAATACTCTCTCTTTGGTGCTTATTTGCATGCTGTTTCGCTAATGCTCAGATTGGATTGGTACAGCCACCTAGAATACTGTTTTCAATTCAATTATGACACCTTTAATCTAACTACACAAACTCCAATTGTTCTTGGTAGTCTGCCACCATCTAACTACACTGTAACGTATCACGTGACACTTGCTGCAGCAAATGCAGGAGGCAAATTCAATAACCTAACGCAACAAATGATAAATTTTATTTTTGTTGAATTATGGAAAAAATACACAAACGATTATCCTATAAGGAACGGATTGTAATTGAGACTTTACTCAAAGAAAACAAGAACAAAAACTATATTGCCAAACAACTAAATCGTAACAGAGCAACTATAACCAGAGAAGTCAATCTTTGGATTATAAAACCTACTGATGTCTACAAAGCCGACATGGCACACTGGTATGCTCTAGAAGTCAATAAATACAAACATTCCTCTGATAAAATAAACGACAATACAAGACTTAAAATACATATTTACAGAAACTTACTAATCGGAACAAGTCCTGAATTAATTGCTGGAAGATTGAAAATTTTATATCCAAATGATCCAATAATGTCAATATCTCATGAATCTATTTACAAGCATATTTACAGGCACAGACAATCCGCTTTAGGTAGAAAATTGATAAAACTCCTTCCCTATCACCATCACAAAAGAAGGCAAAATAGAAAGTTTGGTAAAAAAAGATCTCGAATTAAAGACCAAATAAGCATCGAGGACAGACCAGGACACATTGAACTACGTTTAGAAGTCGGACATTGGGAAGGCGATTTAATGATTGGAATTGGTCAAAAAAGTGCCATAGGAACAATTGTAGAAAGAAAAACTAGATACACTTTTATAGTAAAATTAGAAAATAGAAAATCAGAAACAGTAACTTATCAATTTGCTAAAATATTAAACACTTTACCTCAATTCATCAGAAAAACAATGACTTACGATAACGGAATGGAAATGGCAAATCATCAATGGCTAACTAATAACACCGGAATGGACATCTTTTTTGCCCATCCATATTCTTCTTGGGAAAGAGGAACTAACGAAAATACAAACGGATTAATCAGACGCTTTTTACCTAAAGGAACTGACTTCAATAACGTAACAATAGAACAACTAAAAACAATAGAAAACAACCTTAATAACAGACCTAAAAAAGTACTTGGTTACAGAACTCCAAATGAACAAATGAAACAAGAAATCAATATCCATAAGGGTTGCATGTAGCTAATTTTGGAAATAACTTTTGGCTAATTCTAAAAGCCAAAAAAGTTATTCTGAAATTAGGCAGATTTAAAACAAAAAAAACTATTTTTGATACTAACTAAAT
>JAYVFV010000157.1:0-3735 GCA_043772885.1 Flavobacteriales bacterium | reverse complement strand
TTAAATGCGCTACCATAACCGATTCCAATCCTTCGTCGAACATGCGTTTGTAGGGATATAATTCGACATTTTCGATACGTTCTCTCGTGAAATTTACCGTTGGAAGGGTGTGATGCGAATCGGTTGCAGTATCGCCGTGACCCGGAAAATGCTTCCCAGTAGAAAACACGCCTTGATTTTGAACTCCAGTCATTAAAGCAATCGCTCTATCGGTTACGTTTTTTTTATCTTCACCAAAAGAACGATGACCAATAATCGGATTTTTCGGATTGGTATTGATATCTAAAACGGGAGCAAAATTGAAATGAATTCCCATTCGTTTGCTTTCTTTTCCCATTTGTTCGCCAACTTTTTCAATCAGTTTTAAATCTCTGATAGCACCAAGAGTTGAATTCCAAGGGAATTTATATGTCGAATCCAAACGCATGTTCAATCCCCATTCGGCATCAATTCCTATAAATAAAGGCAATTTAGAACTCGCTTGAAAACGATTAGTAAGTTTTGCTTGTCGCATCGGTCCACCTTGAAAAAAAATCAAACCGCCAATTTTGTAGTCTTTGATTAATTTATCGATACTATTAACATGAACGGAATCTTTATTCGAATAAGTTGCAACCATAAACAATTGCCCGACTTTTTCATTAAATGGCATTTGATTGTAAACGCTATCCACCCATTTATTTTCGGGTTCACTTCCTTTAAAAAAGGTTTTTCTTTGTGATTTTAGAATTGGAATATAGGCATCATCATCTACAGCTACAGGAGGTTTTACTAATTTAATAGTAGCATTTTTGTTTTTTGTAGAAGCACAATTCGTAACAAGAGTTAAAAGCAAAAGCACCGCTAAAAGTTGAAATAATTTTTTCATTAAAAGGTATTAAAAGAAACGACTGTGCCAACTTTCATTTGCTGGAACTTCCCAGTTTTCATTCCATTCTTCTATAGAATTTACGAGATTATTAAAAACGATGGTGTTTTCTGAAACGGCTTTTTCTTTCGCCAATTTTTTAAACTCTAACAATGTTTTGTAGGTTATAAATTCACCTTGTTTAAAAGCTACATTCATTTTATCTAATAAATCAACGCTGTATTTTTGCTCTAAAGTTTGGATAAAAGCTACCGATGCGTCGATAGAACATCCTGTGTTTGCTTGTACTTCCTGATTTACTGCAATGATGATAAATCGATTGTATTTGATTTGAAAAGACGATTCCAAGGGAGTACCATGAGCGCTCCAATTAGTTAGAAATGCACTCAAATCATTTTCAATTTCGGTTGTTTCTTCATCAGAAAATTTGCGGCTGGATGGGTAGATCCAAATGCGTGATTCTAATGGTAAGTCTTCAAATGGAACTAGCATGATGTTGTATTAAAAGTTGGAAACCAATCCAAATCCTACAGTTTTTCCATCGTAATACGGAATAAATGAGGTTTTTGTATTTGTTTCTTTTGGATTAAATAATTTATTAATTGTTGGAAATAACCAATAAGCAGCTTTCGTACTTAAAATTCCGATTCCAGCGCCGGCTACTACATCAGATAACCAATGTCTGTTGTTGTATATTCTAAAAGCACCTGTTCCTGCGGCAACTACATAACCAGAAATTCCATACCAAATGGATTTATGTTTATATTCCTGATACAACAATTCGGCACCCATGAAAGCGGTTGCTGTATGCCCTGACGGAAATGAGTTATTACTGGTCCCATCTGGTCTTTCTGAATGCGATGTTTTCTTCAAAACATTTACTGCTAATCCCATTAAAATATACGATGTCGATAAAATAATCGCTTTATCCTTAAACGTATTTTTCCCTTTTATACCAAGAGCATCTAATTCGAGAGCTGTTGCTGCAGGTGCATATTGTGCAAAATCATCAATAGTAGCTTTTTCATCAATATGCTCTTTTACTTCTGTTCTTATTTCGGTGTTGAACAATTGAATGTTGTGATTTTCCAATCCGTAAACGCCATATCCAATAAAAATAACTGGAATTATTAGCTGCTTGTACTTAAATTTTAATTGTTGTTTGGAAACGATTTTCGAGGTATCGTTGACAGTTTGCGCTGTCAAAGAATAAATTGTAAATAGAAATAATACAAGTATTAATTTCTTTTTCATTGATGTTAATTATAAATCTTGGGCATTAGCAATTAATTCGGCGATGTCTAAAACTTTAACATCACTTTCTCGTTCTTTTCCTTTCACGCCGTCGGTTAACATCGTATTACAAAACGGACAACCAGCAGCAATAATTTCGGGTTTGGTTTCAAGAGCATCTTCTGTTCTTTCGATATTGACTTCTTTATTTCCGGGTTCGGCATCTTTAAACATTTGAGCACCACCAGCACCACAGCATAATCCGTTGGCGCGAGAACGTTTCATTTCTACTAGTTCGGCATCCAATTTCTGAATCAATTCTCTTGGTGCTTCGTAAATATTGTTGGCTCTTCCTATATAACACGGATCGTGAAAAGTAATTCGTTTTCCTTTGAATTGACCACCTTCGATAGTTAATCGTCCTTCATCCAACAATGATTTTAAAAATTCGGTATGGTGAACGACTTCATATTTTCCACCCAATTCAGGATATTCATTTTTAATTGTGTTGAAACAATGCGGACAAGCGGTAACGATTTTTTTTACTTCATAAGAATTCATGACTTCGATGTTCATCATGGCTTGCATTTGAAATAAAAACTCATTTCCTGCTCTTTTAGCCGGATCTCCAGTGCAACTTTCTTCGGTTCCAAGAACAGCAAAAGAAACATTGGCACGATTTAAAAGTCGCACAAATGCTTTTGTAATTCTTTTAGCCCTATCATCAAAACTTCCCGAACAACCTACCCAAAATAAAACTTCGGGATGTTTGCCTTGAGCCATCATCTCTGCCATTGTAGGCACAATTAAAACGTCTGACATAATTTAAGTTTAAGAGTTTAGGAGTTTAGAAGTTTAGTTCTAAATATAAACTTATTTTCAAATTTTAGAATTGTTAAAAATCCTAAATCAATTAATCCTTGTTTCTAATTTATTATTCGTGTTGTCCATCATCAAAAACTTCGATGGTGACATCTTTTACAATTAAATCGGTAAATTTTCCTCTGTAACGCGTTGCTTTTACCAAGTGATTGTCAATCCAATGGTAGTTCCCTCCTCTTGGTTTTCCGAATAGAATACCGTGGTATTTGAATCCGTATTTTTTTAACCAAATTTCGGTGTATTCTCTATGTGCTTCTGTTCTCGAAGTAAAAAAGAAAATAATATGACCTTCATCATACCATTTGTTTAATGTAATCAACGCATCGGGATAAACTTCTGCTGTAAGCATGCGCTCTGGCTCTTCGTTTGGAATGTCGTCGCAAACTGTTCCGTCAATGTCAATTAAATAATTCTTTACTCCTTCTGGTAAAATCGGACTTAAATGTTGTCCATTCTGCGTAACCGTTTGTAAGGTTTTGTCAATGTCTTCTGCTTTCATTATTTTTAGGGAATGGGTTAAAACCATTCTTAGTCAGATGCTGTGCATCAGATTACTATTCATTTTTCCAATTCAATCGGTCTTGTTGATTGAATTGCCATGGTGCTCCATTGTTTTCTATGTTAGTCATCATCGCATTTAGCGATTGTGGTGCTGCACTTTGCTCCATCACTAGATAACGTCGCATGTCCATAATAATGGATAACGGACTGATACTTACCGGACATTCTTCCACACAAGCATTACACGATGT
>JAYVFV010000156.1:0-11104 GCA_043772885.1 Flavobacteriales bacterium | reverse complement strand
TTACAATTTAAATTGTGATGGGTTTTTTAGTATAAATTTATGAATTATTGCCCTAAATTGGCGTTGTTCCATAAAATTAAAAAATACTATCTTTACACATTAAACGTTTTAAGAACTTAAGTTGTGCTCGTCACAACACTACATATAAGATTATGGCATGTACAAGTTGTTCAACTTCTGATGGTGGCGCACCTAAGGGTTGTAAAAATAATGGGACTTGCGGCACCGATAGCTGCAATAAATTAACTGTTTTTGATTGGTTGGCGAATATGAATTTACCAACTGGTGAAGCGCCTTTTGATTGCGTTGAAATCCGTTTTAAAAACGGACGAAAAGAATTCTACCGCAACACCGAAAAACTAACTTTAAGCATTGGCGATATCGTAGCGACAGAAGCTTCACCTGGTCATGATGTTGGAATCGTAACGCTGACTGGAGAATTGGTGAAAATCCAAATGAAGAAAAAAGGTGTTGATCATAAAAGCAACGAAATAGCTAAAATTTACCGAAAAGCATCTCAAAAAGACATCGACATTTGGAGTGATGCTCGTGATAAAGAAGAGCCTCTAAAAGTAAAAGCACGTGAAATTGCAATTGCTTTAAAATTGGAAATGAAAATATCGGATATCGAATTTCAAGGCGATGGATCGAAAGCTATTTTTTATTACACGGCAAACGATCGTGTCGATTTTCGTCAATTAATTAAAGAATTTGCGTCGGTTTTTAAAACTAGAATCGAAATGAAACAAGTCGGTTTTCGTCAAGAAGCTTCGCGTTTGGGTGGAATCGGTTCGTGCGGAAGAGAATTGTGTTGTTCTACTTGGTTAACCGATTTTAGAAGTGTCAATACTTCGGCAGCGCGTTACCAACAATTGTCGTTAAATCCACAAAAATTAGCCGGACAATGCGGTAAATTAAAATGTTGTTTGAACTATGAATTGGACACCTATCTCGATGCTTTAAAAGGTTTTCCCGATTTCGACACCAAACTCGTTACCGAAAATGGCGATGCTATCTGCCAGAAACAAGATATTTTTAAAGGATTGATGTGGTTTGCTTACACGAACAATTTCGCCAATTGGCATGTTTTAAAAATTGAGCAAGTAAAAGAAATTGTAGCCATCAATAAAGAAAAAAAGAAAGTGAGTTCTTTAGAAGATTTTGCCATCGAAATTGTTCAAGAACCTGAAACGAATTTCAATAATGCCATGGGTCAAGAAAGCTTAACGCGTTTTGATCAACCTAAGAAAAAGAAACATAAAAATAAGGTTCCGAATCAGAATCAAGGACAAAATCCAAATCAAGGAACCCGAGGCGGAGCCGAACGAAGCGAAACTAAACCACAAAATCAAAATCAGCAACCAAAAAGACCAATAATTATTAAAAAGAATGAAGATAAAAAATAGCATACTGTTTCTTTTAGTAGCATTTTTGGTTATTTCTTGTGACAAAAATAGGGTTTTTGACGAATACAAATCAGTTGGAAATTCGTGGCATAAAGACAGTATCGTTTCTTTTGATTTGCCACAATTGAATGAAGAAAAAAAATTCAATTTGTTTGTTACTATTCGAGACAATAACGATTATCCTTTTAACAATATGTTCTTAATTGTTTCGATGGAACAACCCAATAAAAAGGTTTTAGTGGATACTTTAGAGTACCAAATGACAGAAGCAGACGGCTCTTTACTTGGTGACGGATTTACCGATGTGAAAGAAAGCAAACTGTTTTACAAAGAAAACGTAAAATTTAATTTGAAAGGAAAATACAAAGTCACTATTCAACATGCTAACAGACAAACCGGTAAAGTACCCGGAGTAACAAAATTAGAAGGAATATCGGAAGTTGGATTTAGAATTGAATCTATAGAATAAAACAATGGCACAAAAAAATACTACTCAAATAAAAGACATTAAATACTATTCAAAAAAATTTTGGAGGTTATTTTTTTATACTCTTGGCGGCGTTTTTCTATTCTTCTTATTTGCTTCATGGGGGTTGTTTGGCTCTATGCCTTCCTTTGAAGATTTAGAAAATCCAGAATCCAATTTGGCAACCGAAATCATCTCTTCGGATGGTGTTACACTTGGTAAATTTTATAATGAAAACAGAACCGCAATCAAATACAAAGATTTACCAAAACATCTAGTTGATGCCTTGGTTTCTACCGAAGATGAACGTTTTTACGAACATTCTGGTATCGATGCGAAACGAACTTTTGGTGCCGCAATAAAACTGGGTAAAGACGGTGGTGCAAGTACCATTACACAACAATTAGCTAAATTATTATTTCATGGAGAGGGTTCTAAATTCCTTCCTTTTCGTATCGTTCAAAAAGCAAAAGAATGGATTATTGCCATCCGATTGGAACGTCAATATACCAAAAATGAAATCATCGCCATGTACTTTAATCGCGTAGATTTTGTGAATAATGCCGTTGGAATTCGCTCCGCGTCAAAAGTATATTTCAACGTTGAACCACGCGATTTATCTGTAGATCAAAGCGCGTTGTTAGTAGGAATGCTAACGAATCCTTCCCTATTCAATCCGGTACGCCGTCCTGAAAAAGCATTGAAAAGAAGAAACATCGTTCTAGGACAATTAGTTCGAAATAAGCACCTTGATGAATCCACTAAAATTGCACTTGAAAAAAAACCTATCGTTCTCGATTTTCATCCCGAAAGTCACCTCGATGGAACCGCAACTTATTTCAGGGAATACTTGCGTGATTACATGAGAAATTGGGTGAAAGACCACAAAAAACCCGATGGTGAAGATTACGATATTTACAGCGACGGTTTGAAAATTTACACCACTATCGATTCTAAAATTCAAGAACACGCCGAAGAAGCAGTTCAGGCGCATATTAAAAACCTTCAGGAGGAATTTTACCTGCAACAAAAAGGAAATAAAAACGCTCCTTTCTTAAGCATCACCGAAGCGGAGACCAAAAAAATATTCGATAAAGCCATGAAAAATTCCGAAAGATGGCGCATTCTAAAAGACATGGATAAAAGCGATGAAGAAATTATTGCTTCGTTCAACGTCAAAACAAAAATGACTGTTTTTTCATGGAAAGGCGAACGAGATACGATTATGACTCCTATGGATTCTATCCGTTATTACAAGCATTTTCTGCAAGCGGGTTTAATGTCGATGGAACCACAAACGGGTCAAATAAAAGCTTGGGTGGGTGGAATCAATTATAAATATTTTCAATACGATCACGTGGGTCAAGGCGCGCGACAAGTGGGTTCTACTTTCAAACCATTTGTGTATGCCACTGCCATAGAACAATTAGGATTGTCTCCTTGTGATACTTTTGTAGACGGTCCTTTCATAATCCGAAAAGGACGTCACCATGTTACAGAAGATTGGGAACCACGAAATTCTGACAACAAATACCGTGGAATGGTTACTCTAAAAACAGCATTAGCCAATTCTATAAATACGATTTCTGCTAAATTAATTGACAAAACAGGCCCAGAAAAGGTAGTCGAAATGACGCACAAATTAGGAGTAACCTCCGAAATTCCTGTGCAACCATCCATTGCGCTTGGTGCTGTTGACATTACCGTTCAAGATATGGTGGCTGCGTACAGCACTTTTGCCAATCAAGGGGTGTACATCAAACCGCAATTTATTATACGAATTGAAGATAAAAACGGCGCTAATATCTATGAACCAACAATGGAATCGCATGATGTGCTTAGTAAAGACATCGCTTTCGCCGTGATTAAACTTCTCGAAGGTGTAACCGAAAGTGGTTCTGGCGTACGATTACGAACACAAGGTGGCGGAAGTGGTGACAACCGCTGGACAGGTTATCCGTACATGTTTACCAATCCGATTGCCGGAAAAACAGGAACTACCCAAAATCAATCCGACGGTTGGTTCATGGGAATGGTTCCGAATTTGGTGACCGGAGTTTGGGTGGGTTGCGAAGATCGTTCGGCGCGTTTTAAAGGAATTACCTATGGTCAGGGTGCTACTGCTGCCTTACCAATTTGGGGTTACTTTATGAAAAAATGTTATGAAGATAAAGACCTGCTGATTTCCAAAGACAAATTTGAAGTCCCCGAAAATTTTAATATTAAAGTAGATTGTTATGGCGGCTCTGGAAGAGCATTAAACGATACCACTGCCATCGATTCAACAGCTGTCGAACAAGACACTAAAGAATTTGAGCAGTAAAGTTTCATTACAATTTTTTTGAAGCTATTTCCTGCTTTCGCCTTTATCTCTCCGTTGCACTGCGAGGATATCGGCTCTATCAGGGCTAGGGCATCCTGCTAAATACACATCAAACTATAAAACATATTTTCAAAATATGATTAATAAAAAAGTAAACTCCGTTCAAGAAGCACTTCAAGGAATTGCAGACAACATGACCATTATGCTAGGAGGTTTCGGACTATGTGGTATTCCCGAAAATAGCATCGCCGAATTGGTAACTAAAAAAACAAAAAATCTGACTTGCATTTCCAACAATGCCGGCGTTGATGATTTTGGTTTGGGTTTATTGCTGCAACAAAAACAAATCCAAAAAATGATTTCGTCGTATGTAGGAGAAAATGCCGAATTTGAACGTCAAATGCTTTCGGGCGAATTGGACGTAGAACTCATTCCACAAGGAACTTTAGCAGAAAGATGCCGAGCAGCACAAGCCGGAATTCCAGCTTTCTTTACACCAGCCGGTTTCGGAACAGAAGTCGCCATCGGAAAAGAAACCCGCGAATTCAACGGAAAAATGCACGTGATGGAACACGCTTTCAAAGCCGATTTTTCTATCGTAAAAGCATGGAAAGGTGACGAAGCCGGAAACTTAATCTTCAAAGGAACAGCACGTAACTTCAATCCGTGTATGTGTGGTGCCGGAAAAATCACCATTGCCGAAGTAGAAGAGTTACTTCCGGTTGGAAGTTTAGATCCGAATGAAATTCACATTCCGGGAATCTTAATAAATAGAATTTTTCAAGGCGAGAAGTACGAAAAAAGAATTGAGCAAAGAACCACTCGTTCAAAAAATTAATCAATGTGAAAATCTAGCAATGTAACAATTGGTCTATTGCTACATTATTTAATTGTTATATTTAGAAAATGGAAAAAGAGAACATAATAGTTTCAAAATCAATAGAATTTTCATTAGACTTAATTGCATATTGTGAAATTTTAGAAGAAAAAAGAAAATATGTAATCGCTAACCAATTATTAAAGTCGGGGACTAGCATTGGTGCTAATATCCATGAAGCTCAAAATGCAGAAAGCAAAGCTGATTTTATTCATAAAATGAAAATTGCTGCTAAAGAAATAGAGGAAACCAAATATTGGCTTATCTTATGTGAAAGAGCAAAATCATATCCTTTTGAAGAAAATTTAACTGCGAAAATTAAAGAAATTTCATTAATTGGATATAAAATCATATCTACTAGTAAAACCAAATAATTGTTACATTACTACATTATTAAATTATTACATTAAATCATGGCTTTAGATAAAAATCAGATTGCAAAACGAATTGCAAAAGAGTTAAAACACAACTATTATGTAAATCTCGGAATAGGTATTCCAACATTAGTTGCCAATTATATCCCCGAAGGAATTGATGTTGAATTTCAAAGTGAAAACGGAATTCTGGGAATGGGACCATTTCCGCTTGAGGGCGATGAAGATGCCGATTTAATAAACGCCGGAAAACAAACGATTACGACTTTACCTGGAGCCAGTTTCTTCGATTCGGCTTTTAGTTTCGGAATGATTCGTGGGCAACACGTCGATTTAACGATTCTTGGCGCCATGGAAGTTTCTGAAAATGGAGATATCGCCAACTGGAAAATCCCAGGAAAAATGGTAAAAGGAATGGGCGGCGCAATGGACTTAGTTGCTTCTGCCGAAAACATTATTGTTGCCATGATGCACGTGAACAAAGCGGGAGAAAGTAAAATCCTTAAAAAATGCAGCTTACCATTGACCGGTGTGGGTTGCGTGAAAAAAGTAGTAACCGAATTAGCCGTTTTAGAAATCACTCCAAAAGGATTTAAATTGTTAGAACGCGCACCCGGAATTTCAGTAGAACACATTATCGCATCTACCGAAGCGGATTTAATTATTGAGGGTGAAATTCCAGAAATGGTAATTTAAAACCTTTCTTTTTACTTACAAAACTGAATTTAATTGTTCTCTTTTTTGTGTTTTTTATCTTTTCCCTTGTTTTCTCTAATTAATTTATTTTTTTATAGTACTATTGTAGTCTAATATTTTAATATAACTACATGATTAAGAATATGCTATCGAAAATAAACTTCATTGCCATAACATTGCTATTTGCATTTTCTGCTTTCGCTCAAGATGCTGATAAGAATGTCAATCAAAAAATCCAAGAAAAAAACCAACTGCCAAGTTTCATTACTTTTAAAGAAAATTCAACGTACAGAAGTGGCGACTTTCAACAAGTTTTTACAGAGCAATTGGGTTTAAAACAAAATCAGGTTTTTACTTCTACTAAATCGGAAGTCGATCAAATTGGCTATACGCATCAAAAATTTCAATTATTTCATGACGGAATAAAAGTCGAATATGCTACATATACACTCCATTCTAAAAACGGAAAATTAGAATCGATGAATGGTGCATTTTATACTATTGTTGATGTTACTTCAATTCCTTCAATTTCATCACTAACTGCATTTAACAGAGCAACAGCTCATATTGGGGCCACAAAATATTTGTGGGAAACTCCAGAAGAAGCTGCATTTATGAATTATCAACAACCTCAAGGGGAATTGGTTTTTCTACCTTCAATGAAAGAGCAAGGTCTAGAACGAACTTCTGATAAAGTACGATTGGCTTACAAATTTGATATTTACGCAACAACTCCTTTAAGTCGTGGCGACATTTATATTGATGCTAAAACAGGAGAAGTTTTGTACTACAATGCAACAATAAAACATTTAGATGAATATTCGCATGGGAAATCGAATTCATTAAATTTTAATGAAAATATTACTTCGCCGAATAGTAGTACGAGTTTAACTACAGCGAATGCAGCAACTCGCTATTCTGGAACACAATCAATTGAAACTTTTAATAACGGAACAACCTTTATTTTAAAAGATATAACTCGTGGTAATGGAGTGGAAACATACAATTTGAATAAAGGAACCAATTATACAGTCGCTACAAATTTTACTGACGCAAATAATGATTGGACTGCGGTAGAATTTAATAATGTTAATAAAGATAATGCTGCTTTAGATGCACATTGGGGAGCCGAAAAAACATTTGATTATTTTTTAAGTACGCATGGTAGGAACAGTTACAACAATGCTGGAATTACCATAAAAAGTTATGTTCATTATAGCACTAACTACAATAATGCCTATTGGAATGGCTCTGTAATGACTTATGGCGATGGAAGTGGAACTGTGTTTGATGCCTTATCATCATTAGACGTTGCTGCACACGAAATAGGTCATGCCGTTTGTGAAACAACTGCAAACTTAGCTTATCAAAAGGAATCGGGCGCAATGAATGAAGGATTTTCAGATATTTGGGGCGCTTGTGTAGAATATTTTGCTGCTCCAACTAAAGCCACATGGTTAATTGGAGAAGACATTGAAAGAAGAGTCGGTCGTGCTGCGCTTCGTTCAATGAGTAATCCAAACTCATTAGGTCAACCTGATACTTATGGAGGAACAATGTGGATAAATCCAAATTGTACGCCAACACAAGCCAACGACTATTGCGGTGTTCATACTAATAGTGGCGTTTTGAATTATTGGTTTTATCTTTTAGCTATTGGAGGTTCTGGAACTAATGATATTGCAAATGTTTTTAATGTAACGGGAATCACAATAGATAAAGCTGCAAAAATTGCCTACCGTTTAGAATCGGTTTATTTATCAGCGAATTCAACCTATGCCAATGCAAGAACATTTGGAATTCAATCAGCAATTGATCTTTATGGAGCAAATACTCCCGAAGTTATTGCTACTACTAATGCTTTTTTTGCTGTAGGTATTGGAACTGCTTATATTGCTGCTGGTGGTGATAGTATTCCGCCTTCAATTCCATTAAATTTAATTGCTTCTGGTACAACCGATTTAATTACCAACCTATCTTGGTCTGCTTCTACAGATAATATTGCGGTAACTGGGTACAATGTATATAACGGTTCCAATTTAATCGGAACTCCAACAACTACAAATTTTACTGTGATTAACTTATTACCTTTAACCACTTATACTTTCACAGTAAAAGCTAAAGATGCAATAGGAAATCTTTCCTCTCAAAGTAATTCAGTAACAATTACAACTTTAGCTCTAATTCCAACTTATTGCGCTTCATATGGGAATAGTGTTGTAGATGAACTTATTGGAAGAGTTCAATTTGGAACAATAGATAATGTTTCTACAGGAGGATCTGGCTATACTAATTTTACAGCCATTTCAACAAATGTAATTGCAGGCACTAATCAGACAATTACTATTACACCAACTTGGACATCAACGATTTACCCTGAAGGCTATGCTGTTTTTATTGATTACAATGCTGACTTGGACTTTTTAGATGCTGGAGAAACGGTTTATACAAGAGCAGCTACTACTGCAACACCAATTGTAGGAACTTTTACAATTCCAGTCACGGCAACTTTAGGCCCAACCAGAATGAGAGTTTCTTTAAAATATAATGGTGTTCCGACCTCTTGTGAAACATTCTCATACGGACAAGTGGAAGATTATACTGTTAACATTGTTTCACCAACTACTATTGTTAGCGCAAAATTTAATATAGAAGGGTATTATGATAATTCCATTCATCTTATGCGTCCAGTAAAAGCAAACCAAGGAATAGGCGTTAGTGCAACTGATGTTGATACGGTTACACTTGAATTAAGAGACGTTGTCACTAAATCAATTTTTGCTACAACAACAGCTGTCTTGCAAACAACGGGAATAGCAACTGGAACATTCAATTCGACAATAAATGGTTCTTATTATTTAGCCATAAAACACAGAAATGCGTTGCAAACATGGAGCGCAAATCCTATAACGGTTAATTCATCAACACCACTATACGATTTTACAAATGTTGCTACTAAAGCATTTAATTCTAATATGGTGTTAGTAGATTCTGGAATTTGGGCTTTCTTTTCAGGAGATATTAACCAAGATGAAGTTATTGACGGAACAGACCTTGTTGATATATCAAATGATTTGGACAACTCTGCTTTTGGTTTTTTAACAACCGATTTGAATGGTGATGGCTCAGTAGATAATTCCGATTTACCTTATCCATCAAATAATTCCGATAATTCTGTTTTTTCTTTACATCCTTAATGAGCAAAAGAATTAAATAATTTTATTGAAATAAATAATTTAATCTATTTTTCTTGTGATAAATGCTCTAAAATAATAGGAGAAGCATGTGTAAAACTTGGAAATTGTTCTTTGATACTGGCAATTCTTTTTTTGTTCAACTTGTAAGTCAAATCAAATTCCGTTGTAAATAATATTGCCGATAAGAAAGGATTGTTTAGATAGGTTTTTAATTTCTCTCGTGTTGCATCGATAGAATGAACTTCGAACAATTCTTCTTCTTGATAGCGAAATTTTAATTCTAGTTTTAAAACGCCTTCTTCGATTATCGGACGAACATAAATGTTTTTTAAATCGGTTTTACCTATGGTTTTTGCTATCGTTAATTTAGCAAAAGTTCCGTCTGTTAAACTCTCCTTTACTTTGGTATAAAATTCATTAAATGTTTCGATAAAAAGCATAATTATTTTATTTGTCCTGCAAGGTTTCCAAAACATTGTAGGTTTTTTTATTGAACCTACAAGGTCAAAAAAGACCTTGCAGGAAATCTAGAATTTTATAAATTGGCGAAGAAATCATTCCCTTTGTCATCGGTAATTATAAACGCAGGAAAATCTTTGACTGTAATTTTCCGAACCGCTTCCATTCCTAATTCTTCGAAATCGACAATCTCAACTTTCAAAATATTGTCTTGCGCTAAAATGGCTGCTGGCCCACCAACCGAGCCCAAATAGAAACCGCCGTACTTTGTACACGATTCCATTACTTCTTTTGTTCGATTTCCTTTGGCAAGCATAATCATGCTTCCACCGTGTTTTTGAAATTCATCTACATAAACGTCCATTCGTCCCGCAGTTGTTGGTCCGAAACTTCCCGAAGGCATTCCGTCTGGTGTTTTCGCCGGACCTGCATAATACACCGGATGGTTTTTAAAATACTCGGGCATTGGTTTTCCTGCGTCTAATAATTCTTTTATTTTAGCGTGAGCAATATCGCGAGCCACAATTAAAGTTCCGTTTAATTTTAATCGTGTTTTGATAGGATAGTTTGACAATTCTGCTAAAATTTCTGCCATTGGTCGGTTCAAATCAACTTCAACTGCTGGCTCTAAATGTGGTGGCGTTTCAGGTAAAAATTGCTTCGGATTCACCTCCAATTGTTCTACAAAAATGCCTTCTTTAGTTATTTTACCTTTGATATTTCTATCGGCAGAACACGAAACTCCTAATCCAACCGGACAAGATGCAGCATGACGCGGCAAACGAATTACACGAACATCATGAGCAAAATATTTTCCTCCAAATTGCGCTCCGATAGCACTTTCCTGACAATAGCGTAACACTTTTTTCTCCCATTCTAAATCACGAAAAGCTTGACCAGCCATGTTTCCAGATGTTGGTAAATTATCAAAATAACCCGCAGATGCTTTTTTTACTGCCGACAAATTTGCTTCAGCAGAAGTGCCGCCAATAACTAACGCCAAGTGATAAGGCGGACAAGCAGAAGTTCCTAAATCTTTTATTTTTTCACGAATAAATTCTTCCATCGATTTGTCGTTCAGCAACGATTTTGTTTTTTGATACAAGAACGTTTTGTTGGCGGATCCTCCTCCTTTTGCAAGGAATAAAAACTCGTACGAACTTCCTTTTTTGGCATAAATATCAATTTGTGCAGGAAGATTAGAACCTGAATTTTTTTCTTCAAACATACTTATCGGAACAATTTGCGAATAGCGAAGGTTTTTTATTTGGTACGTATTGAAAATTCCTTTGGATAACCACTGGGC
>JAYVFV010000155.1:0-3748 GCA_043772885.1 Flavobacteriales bacterium | reverse complement strand
TTCGCTACGCTCGCAATGACGGTGCATAAAAACGCAACTATTTCCCGATACAGAAATTCGCGAAGATGTTTCCAAGGAGCTCATCATTCGTTACTTCTCCCGTAATGTCACCGAAGTAGTACAATGCTTGTTTGATGTGGATTGCCATTAAGTCGGAAGGCAAACCTGAATGCAATCCGAATTTGACTTTCTGAATTTCTTCCAACGCTTTTAACAACGAATCGTAATGTCGGGTGTTCGTTACAATCGTTTCGTTATTGCGCAACGCACCCGTGTTGACGAAAGAGAGGAGTTGGTTTTTGAGTGCGTCGATACCCGTATTTGATTTCGCTGAAATGGTTTGAAGTTTCAGGTTTAAGGTTTCAAGTTTTTGACGTATATCTAAAACTTCGGATGCTGAAAGTAAATCTATTTTATTAATGATTACTATTAATGGTTTTAAAGGAAACTGATTTTTTATTTTCTCCATCTCAAATATGAATTCAGAACTTGAAACCTGAAACTTGAAACAATCCAATAAATAAAGAACCACCTGCGCTTGTTCGATCTTCTCAAACGTTTTTTTAATGCCGATGCTTTCGACCACGTCATTGGTGTCGCGTATTCCTGCTGTGTCTATGAATCGGAAACCGATGCCGCCAATCACCAATTCGTCTTCGATGGTGTCGCGCGTGGTACCTGCAATCTCAGAAACGATGGCGCGTTCTTCGTTGAGTAGGGCATTGAGTAACGTCGATTTTCCTACGTTGGGTTCGCCAACGATGGCAACTGGAATTCCGTTTTTGATGACATTTCCTACTGCAAACGAATCGATTAATCGTTTTAAAACAAATTCGATGCGGTTTAATAGTTCGTGGAATTGCGTTCTATCGGCAAACTCTACATCTTCTTCGGCAAAGTCGAGTTCCAATTCGATTAGAGAAGCAAAGTTCAATAGTTCTTCACGCAGTTTGGAAATCTCATTGCTAAATCCGCCGCGCATTTGCTGCATGGCAATTTGGTGCGACGCTTCGTTATCGGAAGCAATCAAATCGGCAACGGCTTCGGCTTGCGATAAGTCGAGTTTACCGTTGAGGAACGCACGTAATGTAAACTCGCCCGCTTGTGCCATTTTACATCCTTTGCGGAGTAGCAATTGTATGATTTGCTGTTGAATAAAAGTGGAGCCGTGACACGAAATCTCAATTACATTTTCGCCAGTATAGGAATTGGGACCTTTAAAAATAGAAAGCAATACTTGATCGTAGGTTTTGGTGTCGTCAACAATATGTCCGAGGTGAATGGTGTGTGTTTTTTGTTGGGTGATGTCTTTTCCCGAAACCGATTGAAATACCGCTGCCACAATGGTAATCGCTTCCTTACCTGAAATACGGATAACGGCAATTGCACCTGCACCTGATGGTGATGCTAGTGCTACAATGGTTTGGTGGTTTATCATTTGGCAAAGATACGAATGTAGATTGTAGATTTTAGAATTTAGATTTCAGATTTTTTTGCCACGGATTCACAGACTTGCACAGATTTTTAAAAAGTGATAATGTGTGATAAACAGTACAATCTGTGAATCTGTGGCTAAATAAAAGAGTACGAAATGTAATACCGCGTCATAGGATGTTCGATATCACCATTGCGTCTTTCCCGCGTAGGCGGGACTCGAGGGTTTACCCGAACAGGCGAAGCAATCTATTTTTTCGGCACATGGATTCCCGCATGCGCGGGAAAGACGTAGTCTGCCTAATGTGTAATTACTTCGTAAGTTCGTTTTGCTTGTTGTCGGTTTTATTTACAAAGTACAAAAAAACCGTTTCAAAGTCGAAACGGTTTTCTAATATAGTTGGTTGGTTAAGTGCTTCGCCAGTTCGGCTAAAAAGCCTCGGGTGCTAATTATTAAGCATTACCGGCATTACTAGCATGGTTACGGTTTCGCCATCGTCGAGTCCGTCGACTGGAGTTAGGATTCCCGCTCTGTTTGGCATCGACATTTCCAATTGAATTTCATCCGATTGCAAGTTGGTTAGCATTTCGGATAAGAAACGCGAGTTGAAACCGATTTGCATGTCATCACCTTGGTAATCACACGTTAAGCGCTCTTCTGCTTTGTTAGAGTAATCGATGTCTTCGGCAGAAATATTCAATTCGGCACCAGCAATTTTAAGTCGGATTTGATGTGTTGTTTTGTTAGAGAAAATTGCCACACGACGTACTGAATTTAAAAACTGTGTTCGGTCGATTACTAATTTATTCGGATTTTCTTTTGGAATTACCGCTTCGTAATTTGGATATTTTCCGTCAATTAAACGACACGTTAAAATGTAGTTTTCGAAAGAGAACGTAGCATTCGAATCGTTGTATTCTATTTTCACTTCTGCATCCGTTGTACCTAGAATACCCTTTAAAATATTCAACGGTTTTTTTGGCATAATAAAATCGGCAACTTGCGACGCTTTCACATCGGTACGTGCATACTTCACTAATTTATGCGCATCGGTAGCGACAAAGATCAATCCTTCTGTTGAAAACTGAAAAAAGACGCCACTCATCACCGGACGCAAATCGTCGTTTCCGGCAGCAAAAATCGTTTTGTTAATAGCAGTTGCTAAAACATCAGCGGGAACCATTGTTGAAGAAGGATTATCCAAACTAACTGATTTAGGGAATTCTTCGCCTGGAGCATACGCAATGGCATATTTACCAGAGTTCGAACTGATTTCAATAGTGCTGTTTTCCTCCACAGTAAACGTTAAAGGTTGCTCTGGAAAAGTACGTAGAATGTCTAATACTAATTTTGCAGGAACTGCCACACTTCCTTTGTTGGTGGATTCGATTTCTAGCGTAGCCGACATGGTCGTCTCTAAATCGGAAGCCGAAACAGTAAGTGCTTTTTTATCTAATTCAAATAAAAAGTTATCTAATATGGGTAAGGTATTGCTGCTGTTGATAACACTACCTAAAACTTGTAATTGCTTTAATAAGTACGAACTCGATACAATAAATTTCATCTTAATTTTTATTTGTTTTTTTAGGAAGATGGAATGCAAGCATTTCATCTTAATTTTTTAATCTAGTTGCTGTTTATAGAACAGACTATTTTTTATAGTTTACAAATATATCTTAAAGTAGTCGATTTCAAAAAGAATTTTATTAACATTTAATCGGTTTGGTGTAATTAATTGAAATTCAAAAAAATCGATGTTTCTATGTGTTTAAAATAAAAAAAATAACCACATAGAAACATAGTAAATAAGAATGGGATAGACCAATTCTTGGTTGCACATAGCTATGATTTACTATAATAAAGCGAAGCGTCTTTACTATATTTTAAGAAAGCCTATGTTTCTATGTGTTTAAAAAACAACAGATTTACCTACTGTATTTTCGTTTTCTTAAGAATGTAAACACCAATCCGAAGATTGCCAATAGTACTATTGGAAGTCCGACAGTTATGATTTGCGAAAAGGTGTACTTTTCATGTACTTTTTCTTTGTCTAAGATGGGTAAATCGACTTCTTTGCTTCGGATGTTAATAAGTCCGTTATCGTCCAACAGATAATTCACACAATTCAGCATAAATTCTTTATTGGCATACATGTTATTGGTCCATTTGTCATATCCCAATTCAAGCGGTTGGAAGTTTTTGTCGAATTGATTTCGGATAACATCACCATCAGAAATGACAATCATTTTTGAATTTTTGTTGCTAGGAGTAAAGGTTGGTTCTTTAAAAGGCAACACTCTATTTTCATACACC
>JAYVFV010000154.1:0-3761 GCA_043772885.1 Flavobacteriales bacterium | reverse complement strand
GAGAATTTTACCGATAGTGATATTGAAAAATTATTAGAATTTGATAAACGTTTAATCAATATCCAAAACATTATTCAAAGCGCAAGAGATATTGTTTTTATTGAAAATTTTGAAAGAAGTTTTCTAAAAGAGATGTTAGAACCTTCTAATGAAATTTTAAAAGTTTTATTTAAAAAAATGGATATCAAAGGTCTAATGAATGACAATACTAAGAATAAAATGAAGTCTTTGATTAATTCAACTTTATTCAAAAACCTTTTTGAAAAAATGTTGTATGAAGAAACCAAATCAAACTCTTCGTCAGTTGGAATTATAACAACAGAAGATGAAATGCAAGCATATCATACAATCAGAACATTATTAATTCAAAATAATAAAATCCCAAAAGACAGAATCAATTTTAAAGATCAAAAGACAGCTTTTAGTATTATGCTTGATGAAAATCAAAGAAAAACAATTTGCAAATTAATTTTCAATGATAAAGTAAAAAAGATAGTGATTGATAATAAAGAATATCTTTTAGAAAATTTAGATAGTATTTTGAAATTAAAAAAAGAGTTGAATGACCAAACTATAAGTCTTTTGTAGTAGTTTTAATTACACTGAGCTACACAGAGAAAAGCTATTACTGTTTTTATTTATAGATATAAGTCTATTCTCTATTTTCTTCCTCACAAAATCCCCAAACTTCCTTTACCTTCCCTCACTACAACAGGTTCGTAACCCGACAAATCGATAATTGTTGACGGCATGTTGTCCCCATAACCACCGTCAATAACTAGGTCGACAAGGTTTTGCCATTTCTCAAAAATCAATTCGGGATCGGTAGAATATTCTAATACCGCATCTTCATCATGAATGGAAGTCGATACAATAGGATTTCCCAACATTTTTACAATCTCGATTACAATCGCATTATCGGGAACCCGAATTCCGACCGTTTTCTTTTTTCTAAATTCTCTTGGCAAATCATTATTTCCTGGTAAAATAAAAGTATACGGACCAGGCAAAGCACGTTTTAAGATTTTAAAAGTAGCGGTGTCGATTTGTTTTACGTAGTCGGAAATGTTGCTTAAATCGCTGCAGACAAATGAGAAATTGGCTTTATCCAATTTAATTCCTTTTATTTTAGCAATACGCTCTAACGCTTTGGTATTGGTAATATCGCAACCCAAACCGTAAACTGTATCGGTGGGATAAATGATTAATCCGCCATTTTTTAAAACATCAACTACTTTTTTAATTGCTGCTTCGTTGGGATTGTCTTCGTATATTTTTAGGAATTGTGACATGGGGTGTAATACTTTTTTTAATTATAAACCGTTTGTAATAAACAGAGATGTTAAAAGCAACTGCATCCAAAGATAAATATAAGCTATGAAAACCTACAAATTATTTTCTTTTTTTATCCCTTTATTACTGATACTACATTCATGTACTACAGATAGTACCGCAAGTGATGCCAGTACAGAAAAAAACCTTATCAATGAAAGTTATGGCAGTAGTCCGCAACAAGTATTCGATTTGTATTTACCCGCTAACCGATCGGCCGCGACTACTAAAACTTTAATTCTTGTTCATGGTGGTGGATGGACGGCAGGCGATAAAGCGGATATGGTTTATGTGACCAATATTATCAAACAATATTTGCCGGGTTATGCTATTGCCAATATGAATTACCGATTGGCTTCTGCTGGAAATCCTGCTTTTCCGATGCAGATAGACGATTTGAATTCGGTTGTTACTAAACTTAAGAATACTGATTATGGTATTTCAGATAATTTTGGGTTTATTGGTGTCAGTGCTGGAGGTCATCTTTCGTTGCTATACAGTTATGCCTACAATTTCAATATTAATGTGAAAATGGTTTGCAGTATTGTTGGTCCGACCGACTTTACCGATCCCAATTACTTGAATAATCCTTTCATGGTTGCCTCATTTGAATCCGTTACCGGAGTGAGTTATAGCGATAATCCAACTTATTATCAACAGTTGAGTCCGTTAAGTCGAGCCACTGTAGCTTCACCTCCAACAATTTTATTTTATGGAAATCAGGATCCGCTGATTCCAACCACACAAGGCGTTAACATGCATGCGCGACTAAACCAGTTAGGAGTTTATAACGAATTTACGTTATACAATGGTGGTCACGGCAATTGGGTACTTGCCGATCAATTGGATGCGTATGGAAAATTGGTTGCGTTTATACAGAATAAGTTCTAACCAATCACATCCAACTTTGCAAAACGCAGAAGCAATTTCTTAATTCCGCCGACTTCAAATTTAATCTCCGCTTTTTTATCAGCGCCGATTCCTTCAAGGTTTAGGATTTCACCTTTGCCGAAACGTTCGTGCATGACAATGTTTCCAACGGTGAGTTTGCTGTCAAACAAATTGGAATTTCCATTACCAGTTGCGTTTCCAAAAGGTTTTAACTTACGGATAGTAGATGAAGAAACCGATTCCTCACCGTATTTTTTTGGTGGTGTTCCTGCAATAGGTTTTGCCAAACGCAGTTTCGATTTATCAATATCTCCAAAAATATCCAAATCGATGGTTGGTTTGTATGTGTAACCTCTATTATCCATCGGATTGATGTATTCTAAAAACTCGTCATTTATTTCTTCTATAAATCGCGAGGGTTCGCTATCGGTGAGTTTTCCCCAACGGTAACGCGATTGTGCGTAGGATAAATACGCTTGATGTTCGGCACGAGTCAGCGCCACATAAAACAAACGACGCTCTTCTTCCAACTCGCTTCTAGTGTTTAAACTCATCGCACTCGGAAACAAATCTTCTTCCATTCCGACTACAAAAACATACGGAAATTCCAATCCTTTTGCCAAATGTATCGTCATTAATGCGACTCTGTCTTCATCGGAAGTATCTTTATCTAAATCGGTTGCCAAGGCTACATCTTCCATAAATTCCGACAATGCACCACGAGCTCCGTCTATTTCTTTCTGACCTTCGGTGAAATCCTTGATTCCGTTTAAAAGTTCTTCAATGTTTTCGATACGAGCAATACCTTCTGGAGTACCGTCTTTCTTAAGCTCTTGAACCAAGCCTGTTTTCTTGGTCACATGATCTGCCAAATAAAACGCATCCTGATTTTGATTGATCACCTGAAAACTTTTGATCATCGTCACAAAATCTTCCAATTTTGCTTTGGTTCCCGAGTTGAGTTTCAAATCAATTTTATCAATATTTTCCATCACTTCGTAAATGGAACGTTGGTAATGGTTTGCCGCAATGGTTAACTTTTCGACAGTTGTATCACCAATTCCCCTTGCTGGATAATTGATCACACGAATCAACGCTTCTTCGTCTTTCGGATTGATAATCAAACGCAAATAACACAAAACATCTTTAATTTCTTTCCGTTGGTAAAACGACAATCCACCATAAATTCGATACGGAATATCGCGTTTACGCAACGCATCTTCCATAGCACGCGATTGCGCATTGGTACGGTACAAAATGGCAAAATGTCCGTTGAGCATTTGATTTTGCATCTTTTGTTCCCAAATCGTACTGGCAACAAAACGACCTTCTTCACTGTCGGTAATACTTCTGTGGACTTTTATTTTCGGACCAAAATCATTCGCCGTCCAAACTATTTTATCGAGTTTGGTTTTGTTCTTGTCGATAATCGAATTGGCCGCTTCCACAATGTTTTTCGTCGAACGGTAATTCTGTTCTAAACGGTACGTTTTTACATTTTCATAATCCTTTTGGAAATTCAAAATGTTGTTAATGTT
>JAYVFV010000153.1:0-3770 GCA_043772885.1 Flavobacteriales bacterium | reverse complement strand
AATAAAAAAAGTAAAATCACTTTTAAAAACGTTTAAAAACTAAATTATGACAACATCCTACAATGCAGATAAAAACGGATTTTACGGTGAATTTGGTGGCGCATTTATACCCGAAATGCTATATCCAAACGTAGAAGAATTACGCCTAAACTACCTATCAATAAGTGCTGAACCATCATTTAAAGAAGAGTTCTCTTCTCTTTTAAAAGAATATGTTGGACGACCAACTCCTTTGTATTTCGCCAAACGATTATCAAAACAATTTAACACTAAAATTTATTTGAAGAGAGAAGACTTATGCCACACTGGAGCTCATAAAATAAACAATACCATTGGTCAGATTTTAGTCGCTAAAAAGCTCGGAAAAACGCGAATCATAGCCGAAACTGGTGCTGGTCAACACGGCGTTGCAACTGCTACTGTTTGTGCTTTAATGGGTTTGCAATGCATTGTATATATGGGAGAAATAGATATTGAACGTCAAGCGCCGAATGTGGCTCGAATGAAAATGCTTGGCGCTGAAGTTCGTCCCGCATTATCTGGCTCTAAAACCTTAAAAGACGCCACAAATGAAGCTATTCGTGATTGGATTAATAATCCCGAAGATACTTTTTACATTATTGGATCTGTTGTTGGACCACATCCTTATCCCGACATGGTGGCACGCTTTCAAAGTGTGATTTCAGAAGAAATTAAAAAACAACTCCTAGAAATAGAAGGTAAAGAAAATCCCAATTATATTATCGCTTGTGTTGGAGGCGGAAGCAATGCTGCTGGCGCTTTCTATCATTTTTTGGATAATGAAAAAGTAAAGTTAATTGCCGTTGAAGCAGCAGGAAAAGGAATTCATTCTGGAGAAAGCGCCGCGACTTCCATTCTCGGGAAAATGGGTATTATCCACGGAAGTAAAACCTTACTCATGCAAACCAATGATGGTCAAATTACAGAGCCATATTCTATTTCTGCTGGATTGGATTATCCTGGAATTGGACCAATGCACGCTAATTTATTCCAAACTAAAAGAGCCGAATTCCTTTCAATTACTGATGACGACGCTATGAAAGCTGGAATTGCATTAGCTAAAACGGAAGGTATTATTCCAGCAATAGAAACAGCGCACGCGTTAGCGGTTTTAGAACAAAAAAAGTTCCAACCCAACGATATTGTAGTTATTAATTTATCGGGGCGTGGTGATAAAGATTTGAATACTTATATTAATTATTTTAACTTATAATGTTTTGAAATGAATCGAATAAAAAACAAATTATCTTCAACTAAAAAAATATTATCTATTTATTTTTCAGCTGGTTTCCCTGCTATTAATGACACCAAAACTTTAATTGAAAATTTAGAAAAAAATGGCGTCGATATGATTGAAATTGGATTGCCGTTTAGCGATCCGTTAGCTGACGGACCAACCATTCAAGCAAGTTCTACTCAAGCATTAAAAAACGGAATGACAACATCGCTGTTGTTTGAGCAAATAGCTGATATCAGAAAAACGGTTGCGATTCCTTTAATTATAATGGGCTATTTCAATCCGATTTTACAATATGGGGTGGGAAATTTCTGTAAAAAGTGTGCGGAAATAGGTGTTGATGGTTTAATAATTCCCGATTTACCATTAGCAATATACCTTTCCGAATACAAAGAACTGTTTGAAAGTGAAGGAATTGCTATGATTTTCCTAATTACACCACAAACATCAGAAGAAAGAATCCGATTAATCGATGATAATTCTAATTCCTTCATCTACATGGTTAGCAGTTCGAGTGTAACAGGAAGCAAAGATAGTTTTGACGAAAATCAAATGGCTTATTTTGAAAGAATTGCAGCTATGAATTTGAAAAACCCTCAAATCGTTGGCTTTGGAATTAGTAATAAAACCACTTTACTACAAGCTACAAAACATCAAAAAGGAGCCATTATTGGCAGTAGTTTTATTCAATACATTACGAAAAACGGAATTTCAAATATTGAACTATTTATCAATAATTTACTTTAATTAAAATTTATCATATAATTGGAAATCAATAGCATGATAGTCTAGTATAGATATTGTCTATACATGATTTTAATAAGAATATCTTGAAAAATTTTAATTTTTAAACTATCAAATGTTATGATATCCTAAATATCATAAAGAGAATTTATGAAGGCAACATTAAATTTATAAACATCCCAATAACGTATAAAATAGTACAAGTGAATAATGGATGTTCTAAGCCATGTTTTCACAACCTACTATTATATTTTTTTGATTTGGAAAAGAAATCAAAATCAATAGTAAAAATGCTATAAATTAATTAACTAATGTGCAAGTTATCAACAATTTACATTATTTCTTAAAACATTTTCTTAAATTTGAATTTGAACGAAACAAACAATTAACTTTAAATCAGGTTATTATGGGGCTTTTTGGTAATAATGAAAAAAAAAATCTTAACGAACTTTGTAAAAAAAGTGAAGCAATAAGTAATGATCTCTCTAATGAGATTCAGGAATTACTAACAGAATTAAAAACAGATTACGAGGAAAATCGAAAAGTTGTTTATGAGTTTAGCGATTTTGTAAATCAGATTAAATCAAAACTAGACCCCGAAGAAGCTTCTAAATTGTTAGAATTTACTTCCAAATTATCGAAGGTAAAACGGTGTGCTAAAAAAGGTGTCGAAGCCATGTACGAACTATCGCGTGATCAGCGTAAAGCTACACGTGAAACGATTCGAGAATACCAAGAATATTTATACGTTTAATTATCTCGTAAAAACTAATTTATTTGCCGTACTTAAATTAGCATCAAAAGCATAACCTTGATAATTAAATCCTTTCAATTCTTCTATTGTCTCAGCGTTGGTATCAACAATGTATCGAACCATCATACCTCTCGCCTTTTTTGCAAAGAAACTAATCATCTTTAAATTTCCGTCTTTGTAATCTTTGAATTCCGGAGTTATAACCTGCACTTTTAATGTTTTAACATCAACAGCACTAAAATATTCATTACTCGCTAAGTTGATAAACAATTCCCCTTTTTGCAATTCGGAATTCAATGTTTTTGTGATGGTTTTCTTCCAAAATTCATAGAGGTTTTTATTTTTCCCAATGGATAAACTTGTTCCCATTTCCAAACGGTATGCTTGCATCAAATCGAGTGGTTTTAATAATCCGTATAATCCAGAAAGAATTCGAAGTTTGTCCTGTAAAACGGCTAATTTGTCTTCCGATAAAGTATATGCATCCAACCCAATATATACATCGCCATCAAAAGCATAAACCGCAGGACGAGCATTGGCAGTCGTAAAAGGCGTTTGCCAATCTTGATTGCGTTGCCAATTCAAATCGGCTAATTTTTCAGAAATAGCCATTAATTTACTAAGTGCTTTTGGTTTTTTCTTTTTTAAAGTGCGTTGAATCGTGTTAGCTTCTTTCAAAAACTGTGGTTCAGTGTATAAAGAATTGGGTAAATTACTTTCAAAATTTAACGATTTGGCTGGCGATATGACAATTTTCATGACGGATAATTTATTGGATTCAAAAATACAAATTCAATTTCTAAAACTACATACGATAAAATGATTTGTTTTGATTTGTATTAAACAAAAACCCGTTGGGTGTAATTATCTTGTAAAGCTAATTATTTGTAATTTGTCACACTGAGCTTGTCGAAGTGTTCTTTTTTTTTAGTCTTTACTTCCTTCGTCAGCACAAGCTAAGCTCAGACTGACATTTGTATACTAATTAACTCTGATTTAAACTTTAAAAATCAG
>JAYVFV010000152.1:0-3786 GCA_043772885.1 Flavobacteriales bacterium | reverse complement strand
ATAACTGCGACAATATAGTCTGGGATTTTATTTTGATAATCGATGAACGTAAAGGTATATGGTTATTAATAAAATAAAAGCTATAATTTGATGAGTTATGCCCAATCATAAAGGTACACTAAATAACAACGTAAAAAACACCTAAAGTAAATTGTAAAAAAACAAGCTGTTTCTTGTTACGCACATAAAAAAACCTTATAATTTTACATTAATTTAACTAAAAAAAACAACAACAATACATAATTTTGTAAATTATTTACTAAAAACAGTATGAAAAATAAGTTTCTTTTTGCATTAATCTTAATTTGCCAGTCTATTTTTTCACAAGTTGGGATTAACACCTCAACTCCAGATGCATCTGCTATTTTAGATGTAACTTCTGATTCAAAGGGTTTACTTGTTCCCCGACTTACTACAGCAAATATTACTACCTTATCAAGCACTGCGAGTCAAGGTTTAATCGTTTTTGATACAAATACAAAAACTTTTAAGGGCTGGAATGTTACTAAATGGCAAAACTTAAGTTATGATCCAACTAGTACTAGTTATATTTTAGAGCAAGGTTTTGAGACAAGTAGTTTGGCCAATTATGGCACATCAGGTTCTACAGCAAGTTTTAGTTTTAAATCCGGAAATTCTACTGGAAGTGATGCACCTTCCTCTTCCCCGTACTTCTCTGAAACGCTAAGAGGACTTGGGTATTCTAATGCTTTTGGAACGACTTCTTATATAGAATTTAGTACTGTGGATGCCTCATTATATTCTAATAATATTACATTTAGTTTTGATGTTGCTGCTTTTTCTAACGGAAATACAACAAATGGAGTGGATGGTACTGATTTTGTCACAATAGATGTCAGTACAGACGGAGGAGCTTGTTATACAACAAAATTGACGCTTAATGGGGGAAATTCTTCTACTGGTTCTAATTTGAGATGGGCATTCTCCGGAACAGGTACAGCAACAAACGCGTATTCTTCATCAAATCTTATAGTAACATCATCAAACATCTCAGCAGCTAGTGGAATTACCGTTACAGGTACCGAGGCAATAACAAAAATGTCCGTAACCTGAATACCCAATTCTAACCTATTAAGATTACGGATTAGTGTTAGAAACAATTCCGCCAATGAACTTTGGGTTATTGACAATGTAAAATTGCAGGCGCTTTAAATTTTTTTTAATTGTTAGGTTCTATTTACTCAATCGATGCAAAGTATACGTCATCGTCGCCAACAACACAAAAGCTGTAATTTGATGTGCCAATCCCAACCATATCGGAACACTATACAACAACGTAAAAACGCCCAATGCAAATTGTAAAAAAACAATGTAAACCAATGCATTCAATCCGTTTGTTTGTTGGGAAGAAAGAGTGTGTTTTTTACTTTTGAAAAACAAAAATAAGATCAATCCCACTACTATATACGCCATAGTTCGGTGCACAAACTGAACGCCGCTTTTTCCTTCCGTTAATCGTAATAACCAAGAGTTTTTCTCAAGCAGTACACTTTCGTGGAGGAACTGTCCATCACTCATTAATGGCCAATGGTTGTGAATTAAACCTGCGTTCAATCCAGCAACAAAACCTCCGTAAATAATCTGTATTAAAAGGAAAGCCATTGTAATCCGTGCTAATTTTTTCAATGAAACCAAAACGAATTTTTTATCTGGATACATCAAATCCAAAGCAACCCACAATGTGTAAGCAAAAGTGATAAACGCAAAAGTTAAATGTAATGACAATCGAAAATGACTCACGTCGGGATTGTCGATCAATCCGCTTTTGACCATAAACCAACCTAAAAAGCCTTGAAAAGCGCCCATTCCGAGAAGTACAATGCATTTTTGGATGGTTGATTTATCCAATTTTTTCTTTATCAAGAAGTATAAAAAAGGAACGACAAACACCAACCCAATTATGCGTCCAATAAAGCGATGAAACCATTCCCAGAAATAAATAAACTTATAATCGGAAAGTGTAAAATCGTTGTGAATATTGATTTTTTGATATTCTGGAAACTTCTTGTATTCTTCAAATGTTTCTTGCCATTTGGCTTCGGTTAGCGGAGGAAAAGTATCAGTCACCAAATGCCAATCGGTCATAGACAAACCCGAGTTGGTCAAACGCGTAATGCCTCCAACTGTAACCATGATAAATAGTAAAACACATCCTGAAAGTAGCCAGTAAATAACAGATTTGTTTTTATTCATAACTTCATTTTCAAATTTTCAAATTGACACATTTTCAAATTAACTCATTTTTTTCAATCCCATTTTTTCTGCTTTTTCCAAAACAAAATGATACGCTGCTTGGTATTCATTCGGAATTTCACCTTCCAAAATAGCTTCTTTCACGGCTTCTTTTAATATTCCAATTTCACGAGACGGTTTTAAGTTGAACAATGCCATGATTTCTTCACCTGAAATAGGTGGTTGAAATTGACGCACATGATCGCGTTCTTCTACTTCAATAATTTTTTGCCGAACAATGTCGAAGTTGCTATGGTACTTCTTGAATTTAGCTGGATTTTTGGTTGTGATATCCGCTTCACATAAAGTCATTAAATTGTCGACATCTTCGCCGGCATCAAAAACCAATCGACGCACCGCCGAATCGGTAACAATTTCTTCTGCTAACACAATCGGACGGGAACTCATAACAACCATTTTCTGAACAAATTTTAATTTGTTGTTTAAGGGCATGTGCAAACGTTCGAAGATTTTCTTGACCATTTTTCCGCCAAGATACTCGTGGCCATGAAAAGTCCAACCTTGTTTTTTGTTGAATTTTTTGGTGGGTGCTTTTCCGATATCGTGTAACAATGCCGACCATCGCAACCAAACATCATCAGTATTCGGACAAATATTATCGACAACTTCTAAAGTGTGATAAAAATTGTTTTTGTGCGTATGACCTTCAATTTCTTCTACATTATTTAACGCTGTTAATTCGGGTAAAATGATGTTTAGGAGTCCGGTTTTATATAACAACAAAAAGCCAATAGATGGTTTTTCTGTTTCTAAAATTTTGTTCAATTCGTCTATAATTCGCTCTCCTGAAATGATTTTGATTCGGTCTTTATTTCTTTCAATTGCAAGTAAAGATTCGGTTTCAATTTCAAAGTTTAATTGAGAAGCAAATCGGATTCCTCTTAACATTCGCAAGGGATCATCAGAATACGTAATATCTGGATTTAAAGGTGTCTTGAGGATTTTATTTTCCAAATCATCCAAGCCATTAAACGGGTCAACTACTTCTCCGTAATTGGCAGCATTCAACGAAAAAGCCAAGGCATTGATGGTAAAATCGCGACGGTTTTGGTCTTCTTCTAATGTTCCGTTTTCTACAATTGGATTGCGACTTTCGTGGTTGTAGGATTCTTTTCTAGCACCAACAAACTCAATATCGATTTCTTTATAGCGCAACATGGCAGTTCCGTAGTTTTTAAAAACCTGAACTTTGGGTTTGTTCGGTAATAATTCAGAAACTTTAAGTGCCAAATCAATTCCACTTCCAATAGCAACAATATCGATGTCTTTTTTAAAATCGCGTTGTAAAATAAAATCACGCACAAATCCGCCAATCACATAGCTTTCAAGATGTAGTTCTTGACTTGCCTTTGCAATGACTTTGAATATTGGATTATTTAATGCAGCTATGAAGTTCATTATTTGTTTTAGGTTTCAGGTTTCAAGTTTCAAGTTTCAAGTTAGTGGAACTTGAAACTTGAAACCTGAAACTTTCTTACTTACGTACTATCTTAACTTGATTATCCAACGACA
>JAYVFV010000151.1:0-11319 GCA_043772885.1 Flavobacteriales bacterium | reverse complement strand
CTAAAAAAATAGGATGCCGTTTTTAACGCAAACGTCTCTCTTCTACTAACAAAATCGGATAATCCATTGTGATCGTGCCAAATAATCAGTACCGATGGCAAAGTCATTTTAATTAAAAAAGCCATAAAAAAAGAACTGCTGTGTGCATGAAGGTAATTTATTTTATGTTGTAAACAATACGCTCTTAAAGTTAAAAGTGCTTTTATATCAATTGTTTTTTTTCTATTTAAAAAAAGGTAATTGACTTTTTTGTTGATATGCCTTTTTAGATTTCCTTCTTTTCTAGTAGCTACCAATCCAGAGAATTCAATTTTATCACACAAGGCATTGGCATAATTCACTGCCATTTTTTCGGCACCGCCAATTTCTAAGGAATCGATAATTTGAAGAATTCTCATGCTTTTAGGAGTTTTTTTATTTCTTCATCAAATTTATCAATTGTAAAATTACGGGACCAATTTATTCCGTTTTTTATTTTAGTTTGATAGTCACTTTCATTCTGAATTAACTTTTCTATTTTTTCCAAATCTGACGTAGCATTTAAACTTAAAAGCAATCCTCTATTTTCATTGTCGAGCATATTAGATATACAAGAAACATTTGTTGCTAAAGGAATACATCCCCAAAACATCGCTTCAGCAACTACTTTCGGCCAGCCTTCACTTTTTGATGGCAGCACTAAAAAATGACTTTCCTGGTACACTTTTTTTAAATCCTCTTTACTGATGTAGTCGTTTAAAAAAATAAAATCATTGCAATGATTACTTTGAATATAATTTTCTAATTGCTCTTTTTCATTGCCCTCTCCGCATAAAGTAAGTTGTATAGTATGTCCTTTTTCTTTTAATTTTTCAATCAATTGAATGGAATACAAAGGTTGCTTCCCAGAAGAAAATGTACCGACAAAAATACATTTTATGATTCCATTTAAATTTCTGTTTTTCACTGCTGTCTTTTCAGATTCTGTATAAGTTGCAGTAAAAAAAGGTTTTATGTTTTTGGATTGATTCTCCCATTCGCCATAAACCAAAACCTGCATGTTCTTTGTTAAAAAAGTATTGCTCAGTATCCATTTTTGAATTCGATAACTAATAGGTTGTTTTGATTTTGGATCCCAATTACCTGCATATTTAGTTGTTTTTTTCTTATTTGGAAAAAGAATTTGAATACAACTTCCCACAAATCCCATATTTCCTGGACATCGTAAATGGATGTGATCTGCCTGTTGCATTGCACAAAAAATTCGATAACAAATTTTCGGAAAACACAGCAATGTATACATTACATTTTTGAAATTGGTTACTGAAAAATGAGGGACTTCTACGAAATCTATTGTATCATGGGAATAATTGGTGAGAATGGGATTGACTTCTTCTACTTTTAGCGGTGCAACAATAATTACTTTATCGGTATTTTTTATCCATAAATTCATCTCATTAACATACGGAGCGTAAGCATAATACTTTCCGTTTAATTGGGCGTGAATAACATGTGTAATGATGCAAAACGTCATTATCTGATAATTTTTGGTCTGTTAAAAAGCAAGCTAAACCAACCAACGGTTCTTCCTAATGTTTCTGTAAAAGCTTCTTTTTTTTCTACTGATGTAAATACATTTGTAAATCTAATCAATGTTAGTAATAAAGCAATGGAATTCCATTTTATTCGGGCATTCAAACTCGGATTTGGATATTTAACGCGCCAAACATACCAACCATTTCGTATGACCATTTTACCATAGTTGAATTTATTTGGTCGACCAGAACTATCATGAAAATGCACCAATTTAGCGTTTGTGTTTAAATACAATTTACCAATATTGGACAATCGGAATGTAAAATCGGCGTCTTCGTATAAACCGTAACCTTCAAAATAGGTAGAAAATTTATGTTCGTCTACCACTTTTTTTCTAAAAGAAGCAACGCCACCCATGAATTGCTGGACTTCATATATTTTATTTGTTGGCGGCAAAAAACCTACGCTTCTGCCATGAGAAAACTCTGGCATAAAACACGGTGGTAAATCTGAAACAAGTCCTAATTTTTTTCTTACTACAAATCGGATTCCGTCTTTTTTCTTCCAACTATCGTAGTAATATTCATTTATATTTGGTTTGTAATTTATAGTTGTCTTTTCCCAAACAGCATCATTCGTAATATAACCTCCAACTCCTAAAGCATCTGGATAAATTTGATACGTTTTTAAAATTTCTTCAAAATAAGCTGCCTCTAAAATGGTATCATCGTCTAGAAAACAAACAATTTCAATGTCGTCTGCCACTTTAGAAATGCCAAAATTTCGTTGCTTGGTTAATCCTCTATTGCTATCGTCAACTAAGTAATAATGGAGATTTTTGAAATTATTTTCTTCCAATGCAATTTGAGTATCCGTATTTGTAGAACCATCAATAATCAGAATTTCATTTGGATAACAAGTTTGTTCTTTTGTTGAATGTAGTAGCTTCAACAAAGGTTTTGCCCTCATATAAGTGCAAATAATCAAAGAAAATTTTGGGTAATTATCCACAACTATGATTTTGAAGCAATGAACAATAAGTTATTATAACCTTTTTTTCTATTGTAACTTTTATCTTTTAACTGACAATATTCTTCTAACGAATACACTTCTACATTTTTAAATCCGGATGACAATAAGTCGTTAATAAGCGTCTTTTTATCATAATAATAACCAGAGACCTTAAATCCGTTAAATCCTGTATTTCGATTGCCTACTTTTTCTCCCAAAATAAAAGAAAACATATTTTTAATTTTAAAATACAACGTTTTTGCGGGAGCTCCAACTTGATTGTGAACTGTTCCGATAATAATGGCAGAAGGTTTTAAAATTTGATACGCATTTTTAAAAATAGTCAATCGGTCTTTTCGCAAAGGAACATAAGTCATCATGCTGTTTAATAGCGTAACCAAATCAAAAGCTGCGCTTACTTTGTAGTAGTTTTTTGCATCACCAACAACGGTTTCGGTGATGGAATCTAATTTCCAAAGTTTTAAGTTTTCGATACATTTTAAAATCATGTTTTCAGAAATGTCGGAAACTACTATTTTGGTAGGATTATAAAACTCAGCAATCGCTTCTGTTTCCCTTCCTGTACCGCAACCAAATATTTTTATTGCTTTAATTTCTCCAATAGATTGGTATCTTTCTGCTGCATTTTCAAACATAAAAAGTTCAAAGTCAGCTGCTTTTTTAAGCTTTTCTTGCGTCGCAATTATGGCTTCTTTTTCCCAGAAATCTTTATTTTCAATTCTCATAAAAAAGGAATTTATTTTTTTCGCATCAACATGGTGAGATGCATACATGCAAACAAACTTGAAAGAGAAGTTGCCGATTTTTCCCAATCTTCTTTATGCCATTTTTTTCCAATAGCTATTCTTTTTTCTTCCGACATTGGTAAAAATCCCAATAGGAAAAACCATTTCGATTTTCCTAGCAAACCTCTTCGTTCTTCAATAGTAAATGCTTTGTCGTATTTGTAAAATGTTTTTCTTGTAAAAGGCCATTCCCAAGCTGCATCGGTTTGAAAAGGACGGTATATCATTCTCATAATTTTCAAAGGCAAACTTGTTTCTAACGGATCGTAGCTGATTACAACTCCATTTGTAGCCAATTTTTCGTTTAGTTTGTTTATCAAAACATCGACATTAGAAAAATGATGTAAAACGCCATAAGCATAAATGACATCAAAATCTTTTTCATCAAATTCATCCGATAGAAAGTCGATTGCCACCGCTTTAGCAGACGGAATAGCTGCTAATCTTTCATTTAATTTGGCAATAGCAACATCGCTTAAGTCAATTCCGATATACTGTTTCGCATTTTCTGCTAAGGTTAATGACAAAGCATTGCCTTCAAAACAACCTAAATCAAGAACTTTTTTATCCGACAAATCACTAATCCATTTTCTATGTAATGCATAGGATTCGTCTAGAATTCCGATATTTCTTCTAATGTTTTTTAATGTTTTTTCTCGTAATGAAAACCATAATTTCGTAGCAAAATTCTTTTTCTTTGTATTATAAAATTCTTTTTGCTTTAAATTCGTTTCTATTATTTCTTCTTTTGTCTTCATAGTGAATCCTATCGTTTTCTATAATTAATACCAAAGATAATTTTAATTGTAACTATTCTGAATTTAAAATTTAAACTTTTTAGCTTTTACTAAAAAATTCGCCACTTTTGATTTATGTCTTCTGAGGTTTTTTTCAACCAACAGATACACTTTAAAAGTCAGTGGTTTCAATATCCAATGTTTCGTTTCGATAAAAGAATACAAATCACTACCAAATCCTTCTTTAAATTTTATGACACCTGGACTTCCGCCAACAGAAATGTCATAACTTTTATGTCCCAGTTGTATCGCATGTTCAATAACATTATTATGCATGAAATTGGAAACATTGAGATGTTGAAACTCCTTCAAAACGCCACCGTTGATGTAAATAAAACGATTTCCGGTTTTCATAATGTAAATGGCTCCAATTATTTTATCGTTCCAATAACAGCAACCCATTCTTGCAAAATCTTTTCTAATGTACTCGCTTAATGTTTTTTGCATCGATTCAAAACTTCGTAATGGATATCCTTTTTCGGAAGCATTTAAAACGAAACAGTTGTATCCTTCTTCAATTTCAATTGGATTCGTCACAAACTTAAAAGTGAGTATTTCGTTTTTGGAATTGGCTATATTTCTCTTGTGATTCTTACTGAAATCAGCAACAACTTCATCATAAGTTTTATTCGATAAATTCACTAAACGCATACCGTGAAGTGGAATCACATATTTGAATTTTGTGCCACTTTCACCCGAAAAATAACTGCTCGTTGCAGACAAATTTTTTAATGTGTAATCAGAAAATGCAGTTTCCGAATTTACTACTGGTAAACTAATTTGAAAATAGCAACATCCTCTTTTTATAGCATCCTCTTTTAATTTTTCAAGAATAAAATCTACTTTGTGTTCGTATTCCTTAAATAAAACCGGACCACACGGAATACAATAAAATTTAAAAAAAAGTGCCTTCGCAATAACGATTCCGCAACCTCCAATGATTTTATCATCAACTGTTACAATAAAAAAGGAATAATCAAATCCATACACTTCATACGATTTTATCCAATCGGAAAGTTGGTTGTACAATCCTCTTTCCGATTCTTGTAAAAAAGCATCCCATTTGTCTAACCATTGCTGGTCTTTTGTGAAAAATGATTGTATCATATGACTTTTCTTGATGGAATTTCGTGGTTGTTTTTCATGATAATATTTCCGTTTTCGTCCACATCAAAAAAGGTAGTTTCATGTAAATTAAAAAAATACAGCAATTGGGAAAGCGTTGGATTCCAAATTTTGTTCTCAACAATTTTTTGACTCAAATAGTTAAAATTAGTCGTCACCTCTTCGTCCAAAGTCGATTCATTTTTGAATAATCTACCTTGATAATGTTTCATTGCGACTGAAAAATACGTGTGTGCAATAAACAATCCCGATTCTTTGATGAATAAATCAATGTTTTGCGGATGCAACGATTTTTTAAAATCGACCATTTCAACCGTTTGAAAGATATGAAAATCGTTTTCTTTTATTTTATGTTTGAAAAAAAGTGGCGAATATTTGGCTACTTTATACGATTTGTTTTTAATGGAATTCCACAATAAACCTGTTTTTAAAACTACTAAAAGTAACGGAATTATATTGGTAACCAACTCGAAAACCTGAAAAAATTTCTTGTTTTTTATAGCTCGAATGTTGGCAACAGTGTCGATGTAATTCCGAATTCGTTTTTCATTGTTGTCGTAATGAAAGATGACATTTTTAAAAAGCATGACCAATTTCGTTTTTAGTGAAAACTCTTGAATTCCAGCAAGAAATGTGGCCAACGTAAACTGATTTGGATTTAATTGATTGATAATTCCAGTTGTGGCTGTACCACAATCGACATAATTCCAAAGTACAGAAATCCCTTTATCCGCTAATTGCTTTTCATAATAGGCTTCTGGAATACGATTCTTTTTAATTAATGAAAAATTATACGGTTGAAAACCATGATCAATCCAAACCGGAATGTTTTCATACGGCGGTTGAAAAGCTTCAAAATCAGCAAAACTTTCCGCATCCGATTTTATAGATTGGGAAAGCGAGTGATAACAAAGTTCGTGTCCATCGGTTCTCCATTTTTCAATTTCGGATGCATTGTTTGCAAAAGAAGCATTGTTTTCCCGCTTTGAAAAATGATTAAGGAAAAACCCTTTCGTAACTTTTAGCTGTAGCTGCTTGAAAAATTCTCTTTGTACTTTTAAATTTTCTGGTGTGTCATAATCGCAATGATCTGTAAAGCAAGCTATGGCGGAAAATGGAATTTTGGAACGACTTATTTCCAATCCGTTTTCTTTTGAAAAAAGCAAAGCGGGATTTTCGGGAAAATGTATTTCTGAATTGGCAGCCACCAACTTTTTAGTATTATTAGTTCCTGAATATTCTGTTAAAGAATTGGAATACGTGGGATTAAATTTCCACAATAGTACTTTAGGTTTTTTTTTATTTACTTCCCAAATACCTTGATTGCAATTGGCTTGAATGAAAAATCCGTTTTTAAGTTGAAGTATTTTTGGAGAAAAAGAACTCGCAATTCTATCCGATGTTAAATTCACCCACGTATAATCGTGATTTCGAAAAGAACGAATTGTACAATCAAATTCTATTTCAATCACAAATGAATTTGATTTAAGTATAGTTTTAGTACAATTAAAAACAAGTTTACTTTCTTGAATGACAGAATCAAGAATTTCAGAATAGCATTTTGAAGTCGTTATAACTTGTTTTATCATGGTTATCTATTAAATATTTTTCTTGAGTTTTTAAATAAAATGAAATCCAAAATATAATTAGAATTCAAATACAAAAAGGCAAAAAGCATGGTTAAACCATAAACAGCATTAAATCGTAAACCCGTATATATATAAACAGCCATGAATATTTGTCCGATAAAAATGGTAAAAACAACAATAAAAACTCTATCTATTTGAAAATTAAAATTAATTGCACCTTTTAAAAGTCTACAAATCATTTGTACAAAAACTAATAAATATAAAATTCTAAATAGTATTGCTATATTTTCATTAAAAACTGGTTTTGGTTTTTCAGGATAGGGTATAAAATTAGATTTAACTTTTTTAAAGGCTATTTTTAATTTATCTGTAAAAGATACTGTTTCAATAAACTTAAAAGTAGCTTCTTTATATAAATTACTGATTTCTAATAACGAATTATTTGGCTTAATAAGCGATTTATCTATAAACTTTAAATTGATTGACTCATCTGCTAAATCACCATCAACATTAGTAAAGTTACTTATTACTTTTTCATTCCAACCTTTAGAAAATGTAGCACCCTGTGATGCTGTTAAATAAATTCCTTCATTAAACGTAATAAAATTTCTTAATGGCCATGAAACCACTATAAGAAAAAACAACAATCCTTGAATTAAAGCAATTTTATAATTATTTTTTAAAAGTAAAATCAAATAAATTCCAAACAGTGTTAAAATAAAAAAAACTGAAACTGGATGACAAAGTATTATTATTGCAGATAAAATTGGAATTAATAATGAAAATTTATTTTTATTATTTTGAAAAATAAAAAAAATTGATACAACAAAGATTAAAACTGAAGTCAAACTTTCTGAAAGAAAAGTTACCGAATATTTTAAATATTGAGGCTCAATAAAAAGGAATAAAAAAGGACAGAGGAATATAATTTTAATCTCTGATTTTTTTTTAAAAAAGTATAATGCAACTATAATTAATCCAATTTCTAATAGTGATTTACAAATAATAATTGTTAAAGGATTTTTAGAGATATAAAATAAAAGTGATAATAGAAAAGGCCAAAATGGTGGTCGCCATGTTGCAGATTGATTTGGAATGTTAGAATTATCATCCGAATAAACATGAAATTTATAAATGTTTTCAGCGATACAATAATAATGGCTTGCATCTCCATTATTATAAATTATTTCTTTACTATAATAATTATTTTTATCTGATAGGTACAAAAAATAAAACTTAATACTAATAAGAAAAATGAATGTTACTATTAATAACCAATTGTTTTTAAAAAAATTTATCATAATTTATTTTTAATAATTTACTTTAGCTTTATAGAAAAAAATTATTTTGTTCTTTTTCCTAAAGCAATTAAATTTTTAGCATAAAAAACCGATTTATCAAATTGCACTAATCGATACGGAAGTTTGATCAACTTTAGTGGAATTTCCCACTTACTCCCTTTAAATAAATACATTGCAAAATACTTGTGTTTGTATTCGGTATACAATTCGGGTGTGAACTGCTTTAGAATTTGATACATGATCGTTGGACTCGGAACGGGGCGAATTCGTTTGACAGGCACATCCAATTCCCACGGTTGTGTTTTGCGTTTTTTTCCGAGAATTTTTGCCTGAGCTCCCCAAAAACGATACCCGCCAACAGGTGGTTTTAAATGCAAATTAGCAGAAAACGGGTTGTGTAAAACAGTCACACCAATTTTGGTTAATGAAATTCCGAAATCACTATCTTCTCCATAACCGCCGTCGTAATTGATATCGTTGCCAATTAACTGTGCTACATGTTCTTTTTTTACACACGAATTGGCATTGCTAAAACTTTGTGTAACTCCAACCTGCCAACGTTGATTATCAAAATCGGACAATTTTTTTGCTAAATCATCCAAATTTTGCTTTTGATGATCGGCACGAATATCCAATCCGTTACAAGCGCCAGCATTATACGTTTGTAGTAAACGAATGTGATTTTCAATAAAGTTGGGTGGAATTCTTATATCATCATCGCCAAAAACAATGAAATCACCCGAACATAAATCGATGGCTTCGTTTCTGGCTCGGCAACTTCCTTTTGTAGTTTGCCATTTAAAAAGCACTTCAAAAGGATAATCAGCAGGATTGTAAAGCGATGCATCACGACTGCTTTCTGGAGTTGCATCTACCACAATAACTTGAGTGGGCTTGTAGGTTTGATTTTTTAAATCATTTAATAAATTAAAGGTAAAATCCTGACGCATCATGGTGGGTATGATGTAACTCACCGAGGGATTTCCGATAATTTCATTTACTATTCTCGGAGGAAGAACGGTTTGTTTTGGTCGAATTTTATACTTTTTCTTGGCATAGAAAAAAGCATTCCATTCCTTCCATTTCCAGATGCCTTTTCGATACAACATAAAAACAGCATGGTCTATTTTGAAGTTTTTTCTATAAAAAACATATCGGTCTTTAGTTGAAATCGGGAGTAATTCATTTTGTGAATCTGAGAACAAACCTTTGCAATACATTGTAATGGCTCCTCTATTTCGCAAGGCGTTGAATGCAAAATCTAGTGCTGCTACCTGTTGGTTTTCAAAATCAGAATCAAATCCACCCAATTGTTCCCAAACCGATTTTCGAATGCAAAAATGATCCGGATTCAATCGCCAACTAATGCTTTCATCCAAATCTTCAAAATCATTTACATACCAAAAAAACACAAAGACTTGGTAGCATATTTCTGGAAAAGCATTTTTAAAACCTTGTTCAAAAGATGCATGCCAAATATCGCCAAAACCCTGAGAAAGTTGTTCTAACTTTTCGAGATTGGGATTGCCAACATACAGTATGGCTTCTCCTTTTTTAGTGGTGTATTCTTTAAAATGTATTTCCATTATTTCTTGTTAAGAAATTGATTGTAAAAGGCAACTGATTGGGCGGCAACGCTTTCAATACTGAACTTTTCAATGATTTTTTTTCGTGCATTATTTCCGAACTGTAATTGTAAATTTTTGTCTTGTAATAACTCCAGAATCCGATCTGCAAATTGGTTGTGATTATTTGGATGAACCAAATAGCCATTTATTCCGTTGTCAACAATATCGGTAGCCCAACCAATATTGGAAGCCACAATTGGTTTTTGCATTGCCATGGCTTCCAACCACGAAACGGGTAAGGCTTCAGCAAAAGTAGGGAAAACACAAAGTGTAGCTTGTTGAATAGTGGTTTTAATTTCAGCATACGAAACGGCTCCCAAATAAGAGACATTCTGAATCGCTTCATTATCAAATAAGGGTTGCATTAATTGCCATGTGGATTGGCTATTCGTGGCAATATCAGAGGCATCTTTACCCACCAAAAGCAACTTGGCAGTGGGTATTTTTTTAACTACTTCATTAAAAATCAATGGTAATTCTAACAACCCTTTTTTTCGAATGATCGTACCAAAGTATAAAATGGTATCCGAATTTATTATTTCAGAAACCGTTTCAAATTGATGTGTATCGATAGCATTTGGAATGATGATAATTGGCGTTTTTAAATGAAATAATTTTTTAGTTACTTGTGCAGTAAAATTACTGACCGAAATTATTCCGTCGGCTTTTTGCAACGCGCGATTTTCTAAAAATTTATTCTTCCATTTTACGGGACGATGCTCTAAATGACAAAAATACGTGTCGCTTCCGTGTAGTTTAATTATTATGGGACATTTTAGATTTACAAATGCGGTAAATCCTGTCCAATCGTGCGCTTCAATGAGATCGATTTTATTTTCTTTAACCAGTTTGTTGATTAATTTCTTCACTTTTTTTTGGGTTAAGAATAAGGATAACCCTTTGAATTTTATATTTTGTATACAGTAAAAAGTGATTCCGTTATCTTGAAAAACAGCATCTTGAGGTTGACCGTAAACGATGATGCATACTTCATGACCAAGAGCAACCAATCCCTTAGTCAAGTTCAAAATACTCGTACCAATTCCGCCAGACGAACCTGTTTTGGGATGGGGATATTCTAGGGTTAGAAAGCCAATTTTCATATGTAGCTATTTATTGTTTTTTAAAGGTCATATGGAATACGCCTTAATTTTCATTGGCGTTTGTTTGCAACAAAAATGTTGATTGTGGCTATTTCATAATTATTTTTTTATCCAAATGCACGAAATATTTCTACCATTACTTTGATTTTGGAGAATAAATTCTTCTTCCTTATCTTTAAAATGAATTGGCAAATCGCTTTTTAAAACTCCGAAAAAACCATAAGATCTGAATTGAATTAGTTCAAAATTAGGCAATCTATTTTTTAAAAACTGCAAAGAAATTCCCTTGTTAGTGTCGGTTTTGGTTTCGACGTGAATGTCTGTAACGCTCCACATTTCATCAGCGGTCATTCGGTTTTTAATCGTTCCTTCTTTGATTAATTGATCATTGATTTTATCGATATAGGTTTTTCTACCCAACAATCTATTGATAGCATTTTTGAG
>JAYVFV010000150.1:0-11376 GCA_043772885.1 Flavobacteriales bacterium | reverse complement strand
GCAACTATTTTTTTACTCACTATTTTAATATTGTTTTTTTTGTGTTCGTGACCCGAGCCTGTATGGCGAACTGATGGAATCTTCGACTTCATTGGATTATTTTTTACTCGCTAATGAGTTAATCATTTGTATGTACATTTCTTTTGCTTCGGCTTGTGAAAGATGACTAATTTGCATCCATGCGTTGGTTTTAAAAGCATTTCTCAAATCATAAACGGGAGATATTCGTGTGTCTATAGTTCCAAAAGTGGCTTGTTTGTAAAAAGCATACAATTGCAATTGTACATCTTGAGGCAAATCAGCTTGACTCATAGTATTGGCTAAAACTACAGCTGCTTCAAAACGAATATCTAACTCTTTTTCCTCCATTTATTTGGATGCAATAATGGTTCTATTTCCGATAGCTTTTTGATTTAATTGTACATTTAATTGGGTTCCTAATGGCAAGTAAATATCGACACGAGAACCAAATTTAATAAATCCGGCATCATCTCCTTGAGTGACTTGCGTTCCTTCTTCGGCATAATTAACGATGCGTTTTGCTAAAGCACCCGCTACTTGGCGGTATAAGATTTCTCCAAAAACAGGATTTTCGATTACAACGGTTGTCCGTTCGTTTTCAGTACTAGCTTTTGGATGCCAAGCAACTAAATATTTTCCGGGATGGTATTTACTGTAATTGACTTTTCCGCTTACGGGATAACGTGTAACGTGAACGTTTATTGGCGACATAAAAATGGAAATTTGTAAACGTTTATCTTTAAAATATTCGGATTCGAAAACTTCTTCGATGACTACTACTTTTCCGTCAACAGGAGCTAAAATAAGCTCGTCACTTGGATGAATGCGTCTGTCTGGATTTCTAAAAAATTGTAAAACCAATAGCAATAGTAATAGTAATGTTATCTGTGCGGTTTTTAATATCCAAGGGTGTTCATTTCCAATTAAATAGGAACCTCCCAATAGTAGGACTACAAACGTGGTGGTAGAAATCAGGATAATTTTTGCGCCTTCTTTATGAAACATAATTTATAAAATTTGATAAAATAAGAAAATGAATGGTGCTACAAATATAATACTATCTAGGCGATCTAACATGCCTCCGTGACCGGGCATTATATTTCCACTGTCTTTTACACCTGCTATTCGTTTGAATTTGGATTCTATTAAATCGCCAATTGTTCCCGTAATTCCAGTAATAACGGCAATTGTTGTCCAAATAATAATTGATTTTTGTAGGTATGCTGGATTTGGATTTATAAAAAATATCGAGATTAAAACACCAGCTAAAACGGCAAAAGTTACACCTCCAATAAATCCTTCAACTGTTTTCTTTGGTGAAATTCTTTCAAACAATTTGTGTTTTCCGAATGATTTTCCAACTAAATAAGCAAAGGTATCATTTGTCCAAATAATAATAAATAAACCGATTATAATTTTATTATTGTAATCTTGACCAAATGAAATTTTTGTTATAAAAACAAAGGGAAGTATTACATAGCCTATTAAATACAGGTATTTCATTCCATTATTTATGGATTGAATTGAATCCGTAAATAGAAAATGAATGCATTTTATAGCAACTAAAATGGTAACTAGTAGAAGAGATTTGTAGAGCATATCTGTATCCACTTCAATTTGTAATTGTTTTTTTGAAATCAAAGACAACCATTTTTCTGTCAAAGGTTTGTAAAAAGATACTAATGTGACTGCACCATACATCAATATGGCCAATGGAATTGAAATAAATTTATTGATTTTGATGATGTCACAAAATTCGTAGGTGACAATAATTAGGAAAATTCCAAAAAGAATGAAGAAACTTTCAATGGAGTAGAGAATACATGTCAAAAGCAAAGTTATATAAACCGCACCAGATAAAGCTCGCTTTAGTGTTTCATTCATTTTATAAATCTTCTAAAAGTAATAAGTAAAGATTTTTTGCACAACTACCATAGGTTAAAAAATCTTCTTCTTGTACTTTCTCGAAATATTTTATAGTGGTTATATTGGTAGGATAATCTTTGACGTATTTTTTCTTAATCACTCTTAAACCATCACTTTTTGATTCTAAAATTTGACTTGTAGTTGCCAAAATTACAATACTGTCTGGAAGTTCATTTGGTTTATGATGCTTAATTTGATTGGAAGAAAACAATACCGAACCTTCATCCGATATTAAATTTTCGCAACTGGCGAGAAAGAATTTTGGATTTGTTGGTTTGGTATAATTTAATTTATTCTCGTCTAATAAATTGTATAGTTTTGGTTCGTAGCACAATGCTTCACTTTCAAACCAATCATTTTCTTCTAAGATATTTTCAAATTGTTCTCTCACTTCATTCAAGTTTTCACAGTATAAAAACTTACCTCCATTTTTTTTGAAATTATAGGTAAAAAGTTCATCAACAGGCATTAATGATTTTTTCGGAGCGTTATATTCACTTTGGTTATCTTCTTCTGAGGCATCATTACCTGAACCAAATATTTTTCTGAAAAGACTCATAGTTATTTACAAGGGCTTATTTATTATTTGAAAACATTCAAAGATAAAAAAATCTTAATTCAAAAGCATTTTTTTGAATTAAGATTTTACGTTTTTTAAGAAAAAATTATTCGACGACCAAATTGTGATCTTCTTTATCATACAACCGTTTGCCAAAAATAGTTTCAAGGTCATCTTTAAAAATGACTTCTTTCTCTATTAATATAGCGGCGAGTTGATTTAATTTATCTTTGTTTTCTTCAAGAATTGCAATTGCTCTTTGGTATTGGCTTTCGATTAATGTTGAAATTTCCTTATCAATAATATGAGCTGTTTCTTCCGAATAAGGTTTGGAAAAATTGTATTCACTTTGTCCCGATGAATCGTAATAAGTAACATTTCCTAATTTTTCATTCAAACCGTAAACCGTTACCATAGCACGGGCTTGTTTGGTTACTTTTTCAAGATCGCTTAAAGCACCAGTTGATATGGTTCCAAATGTCACTTTTTCGGCAGCTCTTCCGCCCATAGTAGCACACATTTCATCAAGCATTTGATCGGGACGAACAATTAATCGTTCTTCAGGTAAATACCAAGCAGCTCCCAAACTTTGCCCTCTCGGTACGATCGTCACTTTGACTAATGGTGCAGCGTGTTCAAGCATCCAACTTACCGTGGCGTGACCGGCTTCGTGAATGGCAATTGCTTTTTTCTCTTCTACGGTTACGATTTTATTTTTCTTTTCCAGTCCACCCACAATTCGGTCAACAGCATCAAGAAAATCTTGTTTATCAACAGCAGTTTTATTGTTACGAGCAGCAATTAAAGCGGCTTCATTACACACATTGGCAATATCGGCACCCGAAAAACCTGGTGTTTGTTTGGCAAGAAAATCGATATCCAAATCGGCAACTTTTTTCAAAGGTGTTAAATGCACTTCAAAAATTTCTTTACGTTCTCGGATGTCTGGTAAGTCGACATAAATTTGTCTGTCAAAACGACCTGCACGCATTAATGCTTTGTCTAAAACATCGGCTCTGTTTGTTGCTGCGAGTACAATCACATTAGTATCAGTTCCGAAACCATCCATTTCTGTTAATAATTGATTTAGAGTATTTTCACGTTCGTCATTAGAACCTGAGAAATTATTTTTTCCACGAGCACGACCAACGGCATCAATCTCATCAATAAAAATAATAGCTGGCGATTTGTCTTTAGCTTGTTTGAATAAATCTCTAACTCTAGAAGCTCCAACTCCCACAAACATTTCCACAAAATCCGATCCTGAAAGTGAGAAGAATGGCACTTTTGCTTCGCCAGCAACCGCTTTTGCTAATAAGGTTTTTCCAGTTCCTGGAGGTCCAACCAATAAAGCGCCTTTCGGAATTTTGCCACCAAGCGCAGTATATTTTTCAGGATTTCTAAGGAATTCTACAATTTCTTGAACTTCTTCTTTGGCACCTTCTAATCCGGCAACATCTTTAAAAGTAATTTTGGTATCGGTTTTTTCGTCAAAAAGTTTGGCTTTCGATTTTCCAATATTGAATAGTTGTCCGCCGCCGCCGCCAGCACCGCCCCCAGACATTCTTTTCATAATATATATCCAAACGCCAATGATTAAAACAAATGGTAAAATTTGAAATAACAAACCAGTCCAATCGTCTTTTTGCTTAAAATCATAATCTTTTAATTTTCCTTCCGCAATGGCTTTGTCTAACTTCTTTTCGTAGTTTTGAGTATCTCCAACATCAAAAATATAATGCGGTCCTTTATTAGGATTGTCTAAAATATCTTTAGCTACTTTTTTATTTGCTTTGTCTTTTAGCGCTGCTGGAGTAAGATAAATTTCGGCTTGTAACTTATTGAAAATAATTACTTTTTCAACTTGTCCTTTGTTTAAAAGTTCATCCGATTTTGATGAAGAAATTTTCATCGGGTCGTTGAAATTCCCACCATTGAAGAAACTTAGAATTAAAAATATAGCAATTAATCCACTATAAATCCACCACGGACTTACTTTGAAATTTGTTGGTTTTTTTTCTGTTGACATTATTTTTTTCTGCTTTTAGTATTTGTTTTCTAAAGTCGTGATTTTAGCATCACCCCAAAGTCCTTCAATGTTATAAAACTCACGAATTTGTTTTTGAAAAACATGCACAACAATGCTAACGTAATCCATTAAAACCCATTCAGCGTTATCAGATCCTTCAATATGCCAAGGTTTATCTTTTAATTCTTTAGAAACTAATTTTTGAACTGAATTGACAATTGCATTCACTTGGGTATTAGAACTACCGTTGCAGATAACAAAATAATCACAAACTGCAGTGTCAATTTCTCTTAAATCTAGGATATCAATATCATTTCCTTTTACGTCTTCTATTCCTTTTATGATGTTTGTTAGTAAAACATCTGTACTAGCGTTCTTCTTAGTCATTTATTATTTTTTCTGTATTTTGCAAAGGTATCATTTTTTGTCTTTATTTTTGATGCTTAACACAAGTTTAAACAAATTCAATCCAAAATTTTTTTCCATGCAACTAATCAAACTCAGTGCCATCGATTCTACTAATGATTTTTTGAAAGAATTGTCAAAAAATGAAATGCTTGAAAATTTCACAACTGTGGTAGCCGAAAATCAAACAAAAGGCAAAGGTCAGATGGGTGCTGTTTGGGTTTCGGAAATCGGTAAAAATTTGATAATGAGCATGCTAATTAGAGATGTAATAAAAAATGCAGAGGAAGTATTTCATTTAAATGTGGCTATTTCGGTTTCAATTATTTCAGTTTTAGAGACATTACAATTACCTAATTTAGCTATAAAATGGCCAAACGACATTCTGTCAGATGAAAAAAAAGTGGCGGGAATTTTAATTGAAAACCGATTTAAATCAGACGGCACAATTGAATCGATAGTTGGAATTGGTTTGAATGTCAATCAGAAAGATTTCACTTCTTTTCCGAAAGCGAGTTCTTTGGCTTTATTGACGAAAAAAGAATATGATATGGAGCAATTGTTAGACGCCGTTGTTTTAAAAATAAAGCAAAATTCCGAGTCTATAAATTCCAATTCCAGCGTAGAACTTTGGAATAAATATTACAATTATTTATTCAAAAAAGATATTGAAATGTCTTTTGAAGATGCTGATAAGAATAGTTTTTTAGGAACTATTTTAGGTGTAACTCCAGAAGGGAAGTTAGAAGTTATTTTTCAAGATAAAATGATAAAAACGTTCGGAATCAAAGAGATACAAATGAAGTATTAAATCACAATTTGTTCATGTTTTGAGCTAAAGTTTCAATAAATTTAGAAATCGGACCTTTAATCATCATCGCCATCATCGGATTAAAATTACCTTCAAAATCTAATTTTACAGTACTTGAATTTTCAGAAATCGCATCAATATTTGCAACAAGTGTAAATGGCAATTTATCACTAGCAGCAGCTAAAACTACTTTGCTATTAGCTACTTTGTCTTTCACTTTTAATTTAATTTCTGGCATTCCTTTCAGACCAAAATTAAAAATATCATCACCTAAAACTTCAAATTTTGCGATATTTTCGGGCATTAATTTTTCAAAATTTTTCACATCCGATAAGGCGTGAAATAAATATGCTGCCGATTTTTCTACAGTAACTTTTGGACTTTCTAAATTCATTTTTTTTTATTTATTTTCTAAAACATTCCAAGTTGATGGACTTTTTCTCCACTCTTGTAATGTAATTTGTTCTTCTTCTGTGATGTACTTTTTCTCTACTGCCAAATTCAGTAAATTTTCATAATTACTCAACGTGTTCAAACTCACATTGGCAGTAGCGAAATTTTCTGTGGCGACATCAAATCCATAAGAAAAAATGGCAACCATTCCTTTTACATTGGCTCCGGCTTCTCTTAAAGCTTCAACTGCTAAAAGACTACTGTTTCCAGTACTTATTAAATCTTCAACCACCACTACATTTTGTCCTTTTTGTAAAAAACCTTCAATCTGATTTTGTCTTCCGTGCTTTTTTGGCTCAGGTCTAACATATACAAATGGCAAACCGAGCTCTTCAGCAACAAGTATACCGATGCCAATTGCACCAGTTGCAACACCAGCAATCACATCGGGTTTTCCATAAAGGGATTCAATTTGTTTAGAAAATTCATCTCTTATGTAATTTCGAATCGCTGGAAATGACAGTGTTAATCGATTGTCGCAATAAATAGGAGAGTGCCATCCTGAAGCCCATAAAAAAGGTTTTGATGGATTCAATTTAATTGCATTTATTTGTAAAAGCAATTCGGCTGTTTTTTCGGCTGTATCTTTATTAAAAATCATAACGCAAATGTATAAAGTTTTTGTGAACGACAAACCACTTTTTTTGACAAATGAAATCGCCAAAGAGACCGATTTTCAGCTGTTCTTACTTGAAAGTGTTGACATTGAACAGCTTATCGTAAAAATGTTCAATAATAAAATTCAAAAAGCGAATTTGTACCATCCTGATGAGAAAGAAATTTTAAAAAAGGTTAAAGAAAAAATTCCTGTGAATAAAGCTGGTGGCGGACTAGTTTACAACAAAAATGGAGACGTTTTATTTATTTTCAGAAATGGAAAATGGGATTTGCCTAAAGGCGGAATTGAAAAAGGAGAAGAAATTATAGAAACTGCTTTACGCGAAGTAGAAGAAGAAACGGGAGTTACGAACTTAGTAATCAAACGAAAACTTCAAAAAACCTATCACATATTCAAGCGTAATGGTCGATACAAATTGAAAGTCACACATTGGTTTGAAATGCAAACCGATTTTGAAGGAACTCTAGTTGCCCAAGCCAATGAAGGAATTGAAAAAGCCGTTTGGCTAAATCCAACACAAGTGAAAGAAGCTTTAAAAAACTCTTTCGAAAATATTAAATTGCTGTTTCAAGAAGAAAAATTGTTGAAATAACTATTAATTCATAGCACTTTACTAACATTTGGTTTTACCTTTGCCACATGTATAAAAATCCACATTCCAATAACGTATTGTTCAATTTAGGAATTGAAAACCTAAATGAAATGCAAGTTGCAGCGCAGGAAACCATTTTAAGAGATGCGAATGTTTTATTGCTCTCACCAACAGGTTCTGGAAAAACCATAGCGTTTTTACTTCCTATTTTTGAAATGCTAGTTCCCGAAATAAAAAGTGTGCAATGTTTAATTTTAGTTCCGTCACGGGAATTGGGCTTGCAAATTGAGCAAGTTTGGAAAAAAATGGGAACCGATTACAAAGTCAATGTTTGCTATGGCGGACATTCGATTGAAACGGAAATCAAAAACTTAAGTAATCCACCAGCGATTTTAATCGGAACTCCAGGACGAATCGCCGATCATATCGACAGAGGTACTTTTTCAACCGATACGATTCAGACATTAATTCTAGATGAATTTGACAAATCGTTGCAATTGGGTTTTCACGAACAAATGTCATTTATCATTGGTCGATTGTCAAAATTGAATAAACGTATTTTGGTATCGGCGACTTCTGATATTGAGATTCCGAAATACACACGAGTGGTGAATCCGACGGTTTTGGATTTTATTCCGAATCAAGAAGACACTACTAATCTGACTTTAAAAATGGTGGTTTCTAAAGAGAAAGATAAAATCAATACGCTTTTCAATTTAATTTGTTCTTTGCAATCGCAATCGGCTTTGATTTTTTGTAATCATCGCGATGCTGCTGAACGTATCAGCGATACGCTAGTAGAGAAAGGAATTTATTCTACCTACTATCATGGCGGTATGGATCAAGACGAACGTGAGCGTGCGTTAATTCAATTCAGAAATGGAAGTGTTAGTTATTTAGTGACCACCGATTTGGCAGCTCGTGGATTGGATATTCCTGAAATGAAACACGTAATTCATTATCATTTACCTTCCAAAGAAGACGAGTTTACGCATAGAAACGGACGAACTGCCAGAATGTTAGCGTCTGGAACAGCGTACATTATCATCCACGAAAGTGAAAAAAAATTGGATTATATCAATTATGGCATGCCCGTTTTGAATTTATCGGATTCCACTAAGTTACCGAAAGCACCCGAATTTCAAACCATTTACATCAGTGGTGGAAAGAAAAACAAACTGAATAAAATTGATATTGTAGGTTTCTTTTCTCAAAAAGGAAAATTGGAAAAAGGAGATTTGGGTTTGATTGAAGTGAAAGATTTTATTTCGTTTGCAGCGGTTAAATCTAAAAAAGTCAAAGACTTTCTCCATGCGATTCGCGATGAAAAAATGAAAGGAAAAAAGTATAAGATAGAAGTAGCGAGGAAAGTTGTTAAAAAGGATCTTTAGACATCTTAGACTACTTGGATTTTTAGACTTTCAAATATTATAAATTAAATTATTAATTTTTCTATTCAACAACCTAAAAATTTAAGTAGTCTAAGAAGTCTAACAATCTAAGAAGTCTATTTAACCTCAACTGAATCAGGAACTAAAACCGTATAATCACCACCATTTCGGATAACATCCCTAACAATACTTGAAGAAATGAATGACGTTTGTGAAGCCGTTAAAAGAAATACCGTTTCAATTTTAGATAATTTCCTATTGGTGTGCGCAATGGCTTTTTCAAATTCAAAATCGGCAGGATTCCTGAGTCCACGTAGTATGAATTGTGCTTTTTCTTTTTTGCACAATTCGATTGTCAAACCTTCATAAGAGATGACTCTTACTTTTGGTTCGTCTTTGAAAGCAGCTTCAATAAAGCGTTTTCGCTCTTGTAATGAAAACATGTATTTTTTTTCGGCATTGATACCAATGGCAACAATGACTTCGTCAAACAGCGAAATACCTCTTTTGATAATGTCGTAATGCCCATTTGTGATGGGATCGAATGAACCTGGGAATATGGCTTTTTTCATAATTTTGGTTGTTTTTCATCAGCCCGACTGAAAACTATTTTTTCCAAATTGGTTTTCGTTGTAAAGCTAAACTAATTTCATTATCTAGCAAATCGCTGAAATTCATTTTGGCAAAAGCAGCTTGTTGCGGAAAAATACTTTGTGGTGATAAACCCGGATTGGTATTGATTTCAATAAAATGTGGAATCCCATTCATAATAATAAAATCAGATCTTGAAAAACCTGACATTCCGAGCGATTCATATACTTTTTTAGCAGTTGCTATAACTAATTTTTCTTCTTCTTTTGAAATTCGAGCTGGCGTAATTTCTTCCGATTTTCCTAAATATTTTGCTTCATAATCAAAGAAACTATTTTGCGATAAAATTTCGGTTATTCCTAAAACTAAAGTTTCTCCTTTGTATTTTAAGACGCCAACAGACACTTCCATTCCGTTTAAATATGATTCAATAAGAATGTCATTGTCTTCTGCGAAAGCAAACTCCAACGCTTTTTCGAATTGATTAATAGTATCAACTTTCGAAACTCCCAAGCTACTTCCCGATTGATTTGGTTTGACAAAAAATGGGAAACCTAATGTTGTAGCGATTTTTTCTCCGTCAATTGCATCTCCTTTTGTTAGGTAAATTGAATTGGCTTTCGGAATATTAAATTTGGATAATACCGATAAAGTATCTCTTTTGTTGAAAGTAAGCGCCGAATGGTAAAAACTACAACCAGAGTACGGAATATTTACCAATTCCCAATACGCTTGTAAATGGCCGTCTTCGCCAGGTGTTCCGTGAACCGTATTTACAGCAACATCAAACTTTATTTTTTGATTGTTTTTTTCGAATGAAAAATCACTTTTGTTAATAGGATGTTTTTGATTTTCATACAAACAATACCATTCTTCTAATAAGATATGAATTTCATAAACAGTATATTTTGATTTATCCAGATGATTTAGAATTAATTGACCACTTCGTAATGATATCACTGATTCATTAGAATATCCGCCCATAACTACTGCTACGTTCATTGAGAGTTGTATTTTTATTTTAAAGCAAAATTATCATTTTTTTTCAAACGAATTACCTTAAGGAATTTATATATTTGCGTAAAATAAATTTTATGAGTTTAGGTAACTATCTAAAAAGCCGTGTATTTTTCGCTCAAATAATTGCTGCAATAAGTATTGTTGCTATTTTAGGATATTTGTTTTTTCATTGGATAACGTTTGTAACGCATCATGGAGATGAAATTACAGTTCCGAATTTAAGCAAATTGAACGAAGAACAAATCGAAGAGAAATTAGATGAATTGGATTTGGATTATTTAATTATTGATACGGTGGATTACAATCCGAAATACCCAAAATTAGCAGTTGTTGAGCAAGAACCAACCGCTGGATCAAAGGTAAAAAAAGGGAGACAGATTTATATAAAAATAAATTCGGATACTTATAAAATGGTTGCTATTCCGGATTTGATTGATAAAACGTACCGTCAAGCGGTTCCGACTTTAAAATCGATTGGCTTACAAGAAGGAGAAATTACCTATGTTCCGCATATGGGAAAAGATATGGTTTTAGAGATGCGAATCAACGGTAAAAAAGTCAAACCAGGTTTGAAAGTATTAAAAGCTACTAAAATAGAATTGATATTAGGAGATGGAAAAGTAGTTTTCGATGAATCGGAAATTGATAGTTTACAAAACGAATTGCCTCCTGTTGATCAACAAGATACACTTCAGAATGGACAATAATAGCGACTTTCAAGAACCCGAAGAAGAACTTTTTGAGCATTATCGTTTTGATGTCCCGAAAGGGCAAGCATTATTAAGAATTGATAAATATTTGATGTTATTGGTTCCTAATGCGACGAGAAATAAAATCCAAAATGCTGCTACTGCAGGCGATATTTATGTGAATGATATTCCCGTAAAATCCAATTATAAAGTCAAACCCTTAGATGTGGTTCGGATATTACTTTCCCATCCACCTTTTGAGAATAGAGT
>JAYVFV010000149.1:0-3812 GCA_043772885.1 Flavobacteriales bacterium | reverse complement strand
TAGCTCATTTTGTCTTCCAATCCGAACTGCTTTACAGCGGCAACAGAATCGCCTCCTCCAACAAGCGAAAAGCAACCCTTTTTAGTTGATTCGGCAATATATTCACCTAAAGTTTTTGTACCATGAGCAAATTTTTCCAATTCAAAAACGCCTAATGGTCCGTTCCAAAGTATGGTTTTAGAATCCATTATTATTTTCTTGAAATTTTCTAACGATTTTGGTCCAGCGTCAAGTCCTTGCCAACCATCTGGAATTTCACGAACATCAACAATTTTTGTTTCAGCATTATTAGAAAAAGCATCGGCAGCAACTATATCCACGGGAATATGAATGTGCACATTTTTCAATTTCGCTTTATGTAAAATTTCCAAAGCCAAATCCATCTTATCATCTTCACAAATGGAATTTCCTATTTTTCCGCCCAAGGCTTTAATGAACGTAAAGGTCATTCCGCCACCAATAATCATATGATCTACTTTGTCGAGAATGTTTTCAATTACCGTAATTTTTGACGACACTTTGGAACCTCCAAGAATAGCAGTAACTGGTTTAACTGAATGACTTAAAACGCGGTTTAAACTTTCTATTTCTTTCGCTAAAAGCAATCCAAAACATTTATTATTTGGAAAAAATTGAGCAATTATTGTGGTCGATGCATGTGCTCTGTGTGCGGTTCCAAAAGCATCGTTAACGTAAATATCTCCAAGGGAAGCTAATTCTTTTGCAAACGCCACATCGCCAGCTTCTTCTTCGGCATAAAAACGAAGGTTTTGAAGCAATAAAACTTCTCCAGATTTTAAATTAGTGGCAGCATTTTTAGCAACTTCACCACGGCAATCGGATGCGAATATAACAGGAACATCAAGTATTTCAGCTACTGTTTCAACAATGTGTTTTAAAGAGTATTTATCTTCTTTACCTTTTGGTCTTCCTAAATGCGACATTAAAATCACGCTTCCACCATCGGCCAGAATTTTATCAATAGTTGGTTTTGCAGCTTCAATTCTGTTGGCATCTGTAACTTTAAAATGTTCGTCAAGCGGAACGTTAAAATCAACTCGAATTAGTGCTTTTTTATTGCTAAAATTGAAATCTGCTAGTGTTTTCATTGTGTAGTAATTTATGCTTTTAGACATTGCAAAGATAGGTTTTTGTTTTTTCTAAAAAAATCGAAGCCAATTAGTTCTAATTTCAAGATTTAGATTTTATATTTGCTAATGCTGTTTTCTGAAATTTTAGGACAAGATCATATTAAAAGCCATTTAACCAAAAGCGCGAGTAAAGGAAGAATTCCTCATGCGCAATTGTTTATTGGTCCCGAAGGAAGTGGCACTTTGCTTATGGCGATTGCTTACGCACAATTTATTGTTTGCAGTAATTCTGATGCTGAAAATTCGGGCGAAAACGAAGCTTGCAATTTGAAATTCAATCATTTATCGCATCCCGATTTGCATTTTGTATATCCAACGGTTACCACTGACGATGTAAAAACTAAACCCAAAAGTTTGGATTTTATTCAGGATTGGCGTCAGTTTTTAAATGAAAATCCTTATGGTAGTTTGTTTGATTGGTATAAATTACTTGGTGTTAAAAACAAACAAGGTGAAATTCGTGTAGAAGATGCGAATGAAATTGTAAAATCATTGTCCTTAAAATCACACGAAGGCGGCTATAAAGTAATGATTATTTGGATGGCCGATAAAATGAACATCGCGGCATCCAACAAGCTTTTAAAGTTATTAGAAGAGCCAACCGATAAAACCGTATTTATCCTTATTTCTGAAAATGAAGAAGATATAATTCAGACGATTCGTTCGCGTTGTCAAGTGTTGCATTTCAATGCATTACCCGAAAAAACAATTAGCGAAGCATTAGTATTTCATGAAAATATTGAGGAGAAAAAAGCGACCAAAATAGCACATCAAGCGCAAGGGAATTACAACAAAGCGTTGCATTTATTGTATAACGATGACGACGAATTTGCATTTGAAGAATGGTTTGTAACTTGGGTTCGTGCTGCTTTTAGGGCGAAAGGAAATGCTGCAGCAATAAAAGATTTAATACATTGGAGTGAACAAATTGCGAGCTTGGGACGCGAAGCACAAAAGAAGTTTTTAAATTATTGTATTGATATGTTCCGTCAAGGATTGTTGTTGAATTATCAAACCGAAAGATTGGTTTATATTGAGACAACTGTGGAGAATTTCAAATTCGAAAACTTTGCTCCTTTTGTAACTGGAAATAATATTACTGAAATATTTACAGCACTTTCTGATGCGATTTATCACATTGAACGCAACGGAAATGCCAAAATAATTCTGACGGATTTGTCTATAAAATTAACGCGATTAATTCACAAAAAATAGCATCATGAACAATACTGCATCTGTTTTAGTTTTAGCTTTTTTAGCACTGACTTTCATCATGTCGGCACACAATAAGATTTTTTATTGGAACGAAAATCTGACCTTTTTGAAATCGCATTTTGAAAAAACCATTTTAAAAAATCAAGTAGCAGTGGCAACTGGGATTTTATTGGCTTTTGAATTGGTTGCTGGCATACTTTGCCTTTCTGGAATTATAGAATTGTATATCAATGGCGGCAGAATGTTTGGCTTTTATGGCGCTGTTTTTTCGTGTATTTCATTGCTGTTTATGCTTTTCGGACAACGATTAGCGAAAGATTATGATGGCGCCAGAACAATAGCTATTTACTTTCTTCCGGCAGTTTTGGCGGTTTTTTGGTTGAGTTAATTACAAGCTCGCCTTAAATAGTTTCAATTCATCCCAAGTGAATTTGTCGCCGTATTTTTCTTTTAATTCGCCCACCGTATCGCCTTTAAATCCTTTAAAAATTTTGGCCAATTCCTGAATTCTGTCTTGTGGTAAAACATCATTAATCGAAATCGTTTCGGTTTCAATTAGTTTGGCAATGTGATTACTAATCGTTTGTGCTGTTAGTTTTCGAATAGCGGCAATTTCTTTTATTGAATTTTTTTGTTGCCACAATTCGTAGGTTTCTTGAACGGTTGATTTCTTTTTTTCTTTTGGAATTTTTTTCTTTTTGGCGTAGCGATCAATATCCTCTTCATCTTCAATTAAAGTAACATTTACGCTTTTGAATTCCTGACTTATGGTTTCTACTTTTCTAATTTTGTAAAATTTGATGTCGTCTGATGTTAGTTTTTCTTTAGAAATGGTTTCTCCTTTTACCACTGTTGCTATCAATAATTTGGCTTTCATCAAACGCAAAACCGCTTTAATTTGCAGTTCTTCCAAAACCAATAATTCATCATAATACGCTTTTACTTTTTTGATACGTTTTACTTCTTCTAATTTCCATAGAATTTCATACACCAAATTGTCTAAAGGTTGTAGAAAATAATTATACGCCGCTTCAATTCTTTCCGAAACAAACTGCATATCAACAGTTTCTGAAAAGGCTTTGTTCAATTGCGAAATGAATTTTTTTGAAGGATCTAATAATTTTTCTATTTCCAGCGTTTGGTTTTTTGCCCAAATAGCGTGTTTTGATTTCTCAGAAACTTCCGATTTATCGTTATAACTGTACTGATGATTTCGCCATTGTTGCGCTAAATCAATCCAATCGAAACTCGATTTTAAATAGTTATGGATAAATTCTTTGGTGTCTTGTTGTAACGTGCTTTCTAAATCGTTTTTTGTGGCTTTATTTTCGGCATAATCCATCACATCCTGATCGTTTGAAATACCGTTCATCCGCAAAGGAGAAAGCAAAACCAATCCGTTTAACGAGCGTAATCTTGACAATGCCACATACGCTTGCCCAGGGA
>JAYVFV010000148.1:0-11482 GCA_043772885.1 Flavobacteriales bacterium | reverse complement strand
ATATGGTTCGTGGCGCTTTACCACTAATGCTAATAGGATTTGATTTTTTTAAGAAAAGCAATAGCGTTATTATTTCAGCTGCAATAGTAGGAAGTATTGTTTTTGCCATTGGCTTTTACGCTATTCTTACTATTAGCGAAACTCATAATTCTGATTTGGATTTTGTCGAGTAAAAATTCTGAAATCTAAAATCAACATTCGTATATTTGCATTTCAAAATTGCAGTTTATGGAATCGGTTACCGAAAACACATTACCTATAGGAAAACCAAAGTGGCTCAAAGTGAAATTACCTATTGGTCAGAAATACACCGAACTTCGTGGTTTGGTGGATAAATACAAATTGAATACGATTTGTACTTCTGGTAGTTGTCCAAATATGGGAGAATGTTGGGGCGATGGTACTGCAACTTTTATGATTTTAGGGAATATTTGTACGCGTTCTTGTGGCTTTTGTGGCGTAAAAACAGGAAGACCTGAAACAATCGATTGGGATGAACCTGAAAAAGTAGCACGATCGATCAAAATTATGAAGATAAAACACGCCGTAATTACCAGTGTCGATAGAGACGATATAAAAGATATGGGTTCGATCATTTGGTTTGAAACGATTCAAGCCATTAGAAGAATGAATCCGGAAACAACTTTAGAAACTTTAATTCCAGATTTTCAAGGTGTTGAACGCAATATTGATCGCATTATTGAAGCCAATCCAGAAGTAGTTTCGCACAATGTAGAAACCGTTCGTAGATTGACACGTGAAGTGCGCATCCAAGCAAAATACGACCGAAGTTTGGCGGTATTGAAATACTTAAAAGACCAAGGAATTAAAAGGACCAAATCGGGAATTATGCTTGGACTCGGAGAAACGGAAGAAGAAGTCATTCAAACCATGCAAGATTTACGTGATAACAACGTCGATATTGTGACGATTGGTCAATATTTACAACCGAGTAAAAAACACCTTCCTGTAAAAGAATTCATTCATCCCGACCAATTTGAGAAATATGAAAAAATCGGAAAAGAAATGGGATTTAGACATGTAGAAAGCGGCGCTTTAGTTCGTTCTAGCTATCATGCTCAAAAGCACATTTTGTAATTATCTTAAATGAATACAAAAACTAAAATCGCGATTAACGGATTTGGGAGAATTGGCAGAAGTGTCTTTCGATTACTTATCAATCACCCAACAATTGAAGTCGTTGCTATCAATGATATTGCCGACAATAGAACAATGGCTCATCTCATTAAATACGACAGTATTCATGGCGTTTTACCACATCTAGTTTCATTTGATGATACTTCAATTATAGTCGATGGAAAATCGTATTTATTTTTTCATGAAAAGGAAGTTTCCAATTTAAATTGGGAAAAATACAACATCGACATCGTAATTGAAGCGACTGGTAAATTCCACACTTTTAACGAAATTAATCAGCACATTTTAGCGGGTGCAAAAAAAGTAATTCTTTCGGCACCATCCGAAGTTCCTGAAATAAAAACTGTTGTTCTTGGCGTTAATGAACATATTCTTGACGGAACAGAAAAAATCATTTCCAACGCAAGTTGCACCACCAATAACGCGGCTCCGATGATGAAAGTCATCAATGATTTATGTGGTATCGAACAAGCGTATATTACTACGGTTCACTCCTACACTACCGATCAAAGTTTACACGATCAACCGCACAAAGATTTGCGTAGAGCTCGCGGTGCCAGTCAATCTATTGTTCCGACAACAACAGGAGCTGCGAAATCATTAACCAAAATTTTTCCAGAATTGGCAAATAAAATTGGTGGTTGTGGGATTCGAGTTCCGGTGCCCGATGGCTCTTTAACTGATATTACTTTCAATGTGAAAAGAGCGGTTACGATTGAGGAAATAAACCACGCATTTAAAAACGCAGCTGCCTCTCATCTTAAAGGAATAGTGGATTACACCGAAGATTCTATCGTTTCTGTTGATATTATTGGAAACCGAAATTCCTGTCTTTTCGATTCGCAACTGACTTCTGTCATCGATAAAATGGTAAAAGTAGTTGGTTGGTATGATAACGAAATTGGTTATTCGTCTAGAATAATTGATTTGATTGTTTTAATTTCTAAATAAATTTCTTACTTTAGACTTTTAAATGGTTACCATTGCCAATTATGAGGTTATTTTTACTCTTTATATTTCTGTTCCCAACGTTTCTTTTTTCTCAGACCAATACTAAGAAAATAGACAGCGTTGATTATTATATCCAATTAGTAAATTTTCATAAAAAAAATAATTCCTTTACAACATGCTTATTCTATTCTCAAAAAGCGGTTGCTAATGCTATTGAATTAAATGACCAAAAAAAAATGACTGCTTGTTATTCCAATCTTAATGAAGTGTATGCTGATTTAAAAAAATACAATTATGAAAATAGTGCATCACAGGTCATCGCTAAAAGAAATCAATCGCAACAAAAAGCAAAAACATTTTCTAAATTAGTTAGCATTTTAGCCATCTCATTAATTTCTATTTTGTCCTTGCTAAGTTTGTCTTTATATAAGAATAACATTATACGAAATCGTTCTAATTCCTTATTGACAGAAAAAAATAAAGAGTTAGAAATAGCAAAAGATATTGCCGAAAAAGCAACAAAATCAAGAACCGAATTTTTATCAACAGTAAGTCACGAATTGCGAACGCCGCTCAATGCTATCAACGGAATTACGCATTTACTTTTAGAAGAAAATCCAAATAAAAGTCAGATGAATTACCTAAAATCATTACAATTTTCTGGTAATTATTTGTTGGCATTTATAAATGATATTTTAGAAATCAACCGAATAGAATCGCAAAATATTCCCATTGAAAAAATTAATTTTGATTTGAAATTATTGCTTAAAAATATTCAAAATTCGTTGAAAGAAATTGCCCTCCAAAACAAGAATAGTTTTGAAATCGATATTGATGATACTATTCCGAAAAACCTAGTCGGAGATCCTACAAAGCTTTCACAGATATTCATGAATTTAATTAACAATTCATTAAAATTTACAAAAAATGGTTTTGTAAAAGTAATAGCAAACATTAATACCATTGAGGACAATAAAATTTCTATTTCTTTTAAAGTTATAGATAACGGAATCGGAATTCCCGAAGATAAACTAGAATCCATTTTTGAAAGTTTTTCGCAAGGTTCTATCGAGATAAATAGAAAATATGGCGGAACTGGTTTGGGATTAACCATTGTGAAAAAATTAATCGATTTACTCGGCGGTACTATTTATTTAAACAGTAAAGTAGGTTTAGGTTCTACTTTTTCTTTTGTGTTGCCGTTTGAAGTTTCAGATGCTGTTTTGCTTACAATCGAAAAACAAAACTTTGATGAAAAAATAATTTACAACAAAAAGATACTGTTGGTTGAAGACAATAAAATCAACCAAATGATTACCAAAAAAATGCTCGAAAATAGAGGAATGTTCTGCAAAATTGTTGATAATGGCGAAGATTCTGTTACGCTATTAAATAACGAAAACGATTTTGATTTGGTGTTAATGGATGTCCATTTACCTGGCATTAACGGAACAATTGCGACGCAACAAATACGAGAATTTAATTCGAAAATTCCGATTATCGCATTAACGGCGATATCATTAAATGAAAATCGAGAAATGTTGATTTCGTACGGAATGACCGATGTAATTACAAAACCTTTCGAACCAGAAATGTTTTATCAAGTAATAGCGCGCTACTTATCTTAATAATTTATAATTAATTCTTTAATTAATTTTCTTACGTGAGGTTCTGCTTTTTGTGCGGCTTTCAAAACTTCGGCATGGCTTACTTCTTCGATGTTTTCTTCATCGCCCATATCGGTAATTACCGAAAGTCCGAAAACTTCCATATCCATATGCCTTGCGACAATTACTTCGGGAACAGTTGACATTCCAACACAATCTGCTCCTACATTTTTTACCATTTTGTATTCCGCCAAGGTTTCAAAAGTCGGACCTTGTAATGCCAAATAAATACCATCTTGAACATCAACATTCATTGCTGTTGCTATTTCTTTTGCTTTGGCAATCATTGCTTTGCTATACGGATCACTCATGTTTACAAAACGGGGTCCGAATCGTTCATCGTTTTTGCCATTAAGTGGATGCTCTGGCATCATGTTGATATGATCTGTAAGAATCGCTATTGTTCCTACTTTATAATTCGGATTAACACCACCAGAAGCACTCGAAACAATTAGTTTCTTCACATCCAAATATTTCATAACGCGCACTGGAAAAGTAACTTGTTTCATGTTGTAACCTTCATAGAAATGAAAACGACCTTGCATAGCGACTACTTTTTTAGTTCCAATGGTTCCGAAAACCAAAGCGCCTTTATGACCTTGCACTGTTGAAACCGGAAAATTCGGAATATCTCCATACTGCAAAGTGAATTCAATTTGAATATCGTCGGTGAAACTTCCCAATCCTGAACCTAAAATAACGCCGTATTCTGGCGTAAAACCAGCTGTTTTTTCTTTTATGAAATTAACCGTTTCTTGAACTTTTTCCCACATAATTTAAAATTGTTTTATCAAAATTATCACCTTCAGAAAGGAAACTACTTTTTATTGGTAAATAAAATAAGGAGTTCAATTGCCAATGTTTCAAGCGAACATAATCCTTTTCGGTGGTAATAATTAGTTTATTAGTTGCTTTCTCTTTTATATTTTTTATGTCATTTTCACTGTAGTGATGATGATCTGAATATTGTAATTGCACATCATTTTGACCTTGCAAATATGCAAAAAAAGGATTTGGTTTTGCTATTCCCGCCAAAAGTAATTTATCAACCTTTTTAATATCGGAAACATTTTTACTTTCGGAATCATTATAAACCTTATCATCGTAATCGATAGTACTAAAATAAACCGAAACAGCTGCTTCAATTTTCTTTCTAATGGTATTTTGTTTTGCTTCTGAAATTTCTTTCGGACATTTAGTAACAATGATTACATCAGCTCTTTTTGCGCCATTTTTACTTTCCCGAAGTGAACCTGTTGGCAACATAAAATCGTCACAAAACAAATCATCATAAGCTGTCAATAATATGTAAAAACCCGCTTTTACTTTGCGATGTTGGAAAGCATCATCCAATAAAATAACATCGGGTTTAGCTTTTAAAGTGAGTAATTTTTCGATTCCGTTTTTTCTATTCGGATCCACAGCGACGTTTATATTTGGAAATTTTAAATGCATTTGATACGGTTCATCTCCGAGTAATTCAGCATCCGAATTGGCGTCTGCTAAAATATAACCCTCCGATTTTCGTTTGTAACCTCTGCTAAGTGTCGCGATTTTATAAGTTGGAGAAAGCAACCGAATTAGATATTCTATTTGAGGTGTTTTTCCAGTTCCGCCAACACTCAAATTTCCAACAGCAATAATAGGAATATCAAAAGAATACGATTTAAAAATTCCGTTATCAAATAGAAAATTCCGAATGCTTGTAATTAGTCCGTATACAATAGCAAAAGGAAAAAGTAAATACCTTAGAATAATCATTATACGAAAGTAATTATTTTGGCACGAAATCACGAATTAATTTTTAATATATTTAACTTTTGCAAACAATTAAAATTTTATCTTTGGTTCTGTTATATGGATATTACAATTATAAAAATTCGAAAATTCGTGGCTAAAAAAATTAGAGTAAAACATTTATTTTTAAGTGTTTTTTTATGCTTTAACGGCATTGCTTTTGCGCAAGAAAATAAAGAAGCAGCACTGCTAAAAGTAATCTTAACCAAATATTACACAACCGAAAAAGTAATTGTAAAAAACCGTTTACAATTTCTGAGTTTGTATTGCAACAAAGCACCAAATAACGAAGAAGTCAACGAAGTAATTCAAGGGAATGCCTTATTGAAAAAAAATGCAATAACGATTCGAAGCCAGATTGATATTTCACTAAATGAAGATTGGTCAAAAGAATTGAACATCCTTTTTGCTACGGAACATAAATACTTAAAAAGTAAAGTCAATGCTTGTTTGTCGCATGAAGAATTTCTAAAAGTTTCCAAACGCTACAACGATAATAATCAACGGTTGATGATTATAAGCAAACCTATTTTCTTCGACACTAAATATTGCTTGGTTAAAGTTGCGTTTTATAGAAATATCGAACACAATAATGGCAGTTATTTGTTATTCGAAAATGTAAATGGCGTTTGGACAATAAAAGAAATATTAAACAAATGGGCAACATAATTGTAGATTTTAGATTGCAGATTTTAGATTAAAATATTATGAAAATAAAACAACTGCTTACAATCCTAGAAGAAATGGCTCCTTTAGCATACGCTGAGGATTTTGACAACGTCGGATTATTAATTGGAAATCAAGAAAACGAAGCCACCGGAATTTTAGTCTGTCACGACGCTTTAGAAAGTGTTATTGATGAAGCCATTGCAAAAAAATGCAATTTGGTAGTTTGCTTTCATCCCATTATTTTCTCAGGATTAAAAAAAATCACAGGAAAAAATTATGTAGAAAAATCGGTCATCAAAGCCATCAAAAATGACATTGCTATTTATGCTGTTCACACGGCTTTAGACAATCATAAAAACGGAGTGAATAAAATTTTTAGTGATGCATTGGGATTGATAAACACCAAAATTTTAGTCCCTAAACAAAATTTCATTCAAAAATTGGTTACGTACACTGTTCCCGAAAATGCAGCCAAAGTCCGCACTGCTTTATTTTCAGCTGGAGCTGGGACCATAGGAAATTACGACAATTGCAGTTTCAACTCCGAAGGTTTTAGCACCTACAAAGGAAACCAAAACAGCAATCCAGTTGTTGGTATTAAAGGCGAATTAACGCAAACCGATGAAATCAAAATCGAAGTCGTTTATGAAAAACATTTGCAAAGTAAAATTTTAAAAGCGTTGTTTACAAATCATGTTTATGAAGAAGTAGCATACGAAATTTACGACATCCAAAATACCCATCAAAATATCGGATTGGGAATGATTGGAGAGCTAGAAAAACCAATGTCGGAAACCGATTTTTTATCGATGGTAAAAACCAAAATGCAATGTGGCAGTATCAGACATAGTGCTTTTTTAAATAAACCTGTACAAAAAGTGGCGGTTTTAGGTGGCTCGGGAAGCTTTGCAATTATAAATGCAATGCAATCAGGAGCAGATGTGTTTTTAACAGCCGATTTGAAGTATCACAATTTCTATGAAGCTGAAAATCAGTTGCTCTTAGCCGATATCGGACATTATGAAAGTGAAAGATTCACAAAAAATTATATTGTTGATTTTCTTAAAGAAAAAATTACTAATTTTGCAGTCGTTTTATCAGAAGAAAATACAAATCCAGTTAAGTACTTATAAAATATGGCTACAACAAAAGAATTGAGCGTTGAAGATAAATTAAGAGCGCTGTATGATTTACAAATTATCGATACCAGAATTGACGAAATCAGAAACGTAAGAGGTGAATTGCCTTTAGAAGTAGAAGATTTAGAAGATGAAGTTGCTGGTTTGACTACTCGTTTAGAAAAATTACAAAGTGATTTGGCTACTATCGAAGAGCAAATCAAAACGAAGAAAAATGCAATCGACGATCATCAAATTGCCATAAAAAAATATGCCGAACAACAAAAAAATGTTCGTAACAATAGAGAATTTAACTCTTTAACAAAAGAAGTGGAGTTTCAAGAACTTGAAATTCAATTGGCTGAAAAGCAAATTAAAGAAATGAAAGCGTCTATTGAACATAAAAAAGAAGTGATTACCAATTCTAAAGACAAATTAGAACAAAAATCTACACACTTAATGCACAAGAAATCAGAGTTGAATGATATCATGGCAGAAACGCAAAAAGAAGAAGGTTTTTTATCTATAAAATCAGCGGAATACGAAGCATTAATCGAAGACCGTTTGTTAGCTGCTTACAAAAGAATTCGTTCAAGCGTAAGAAATGGTTTAGCAGTTGTTTCCATTGAACGTGGTGCTTCGGCAGGTTCTTTCTTTACGATTCCGCCGCAAACACAAGTGGAAATTGCAGCTAGAAAGAAAATCATTACTGATGAGCATTCTGGCAGAATTTTAGTTGACACCTCTCTTGCTGATGAAGAAAGAGAAAAAATGGAAAAATTATTTGCAAAAATGTAATATCTTAAATCCCGAAATTATCGGGATTTTTTTATGGAACAAATGATACAAAAAATAATCGCCAAGAGCATCGGAATGTATCTCAACATGCTGAGTTATATTTATCCAAAAAAAGGATTTCCTTTGGCGTATGCATTTTTTAGCCAGCCGCGAAAGGGAAAACTTAATAAAGAAGAACTCCCCAAGATGTTGCTAAATGCCGAACATCAAACACATAAACACAACGAACACCAATTTCAAACCTATACGTGGAAAGGTAATGACGATGTGATTTTGTTAGTTCATGGTTGGGAAAGCAATTCAACGCGATGGAAAGATTTAGTATTACAATTAAAAAAAACTAAAAAAACAATCATTGCTATCGATGCTCCAGCACATGGTTTATCCAGCGGAATTGAATTTAATGTGCCAACGTATGCCGAGTTTATCGATGTCGTTTCTCAAAAACACAAACCAAAATACATCATCGGTCATTCTATTGGTGGCACCGCTTGCACCTACTTTCAATACAAATATCAAAACCATTTAGAGAAGATGATTCTTTTAGGAGCGCCTTCCGATTTTACGCTGATATTACAAAATTATATCAATATTTTAAGTTTGAATTCTAAAATCCAAACGTATTTAATTGGCTACATTAAAGAACGATTTAATATTATTGTTGACGATTTTTCTGGTGAAAAGTTTTTGCAAAATACGATGCTTTCCGGAATAATAGCACACGATTTTCAAGATGCTGTTGTCCATTTTAATGAAGGTAAAAAATTAGCATCCTCATGGAAAAGTGCAAAATTCATAGAAACTAAAGGTCTTGGACACAGCATGCACAATGAGTATTTGTATAAAACTATTGTTGATTTTATTAATGAGTAACGTGAAACTATTGCATTACATCTAAAACTCAAAATTTCTATCTTTGCCTTATGGAAGAAAACCTCACTCGTATCAATAAATTCTTGTCCGAAACCGGATTCTGCTCCCGTCGTGAAGCCGATAAATTAATTCAAGAAGGACGAGTGACAATAAACGGCGTTGTTCCAGAAATGGGAACTAAAATTTCAATGAGAGATGAAGTCCGCGTCGACGGAAAACTTATCCGCGAAAATACCGAAAAACCAATTTACCTTGCTTTTAACAAACCCGTTGGAATAGAATGCACTACCAATCTCGAAGTGCGCAATAACATCGTCGATTATATCAATTATCCCGAACGGATTTTCCCAATTGGACGTTTAGACAAAGCCAGCGAAGGATTGATTTTTATGACCAACGACGGCGATATTGTCAACAAAATTCTGCGTGCAAGAAACAATCATGAGAAAGAATATACCGTGACTGTTAATCGTCCCATTACTGATCGATTTATAGAAAAGATGGGGAATGGCGTTCCGATTTTAGATACGGTTACCCGAAAATGCAAAGTAGAACAAGTTAGCAAATACATCTTCAAAATCATATTAACACAAGGATTAAACCGTCAAATTCGTCGCATGTGTGAGTATTTAGATTTTGAAGTAACAGCGCTAAAACGAATTCGAATTATCAATATTTCCTTAGATATTCCTGTTGGTCGTTACCGCGATTTAACGGATGCTGAAATCAAACAACTCAACGAATTGATTGCGCCTTCCAGCAAAACTGAAGAAGCGAGTTTGCCTAAGAATAGAATCATTCGAAGAAAATAAATTGTAATTTTTTATCCGAAAACTTCCTCTTTCTCACCATCAAAACTCGCAAAAACCATACTTGGATGGGAATCTTGGTGAAATACATTTCCGTCTTTATCGATAGCGATGGCTCCAGCAAAACCACCGTAAGGTAAAAGTTCCTTAAACGTTTTTTCAAACGCTTTGTTCAAAGTAAATCCGTCGGTAACACGCGTCACTATTTTCGCTGCAGTAGCATTGCTCACAATGTCTTCTCCGACTCCAGTTAAACTGACACCACAAAATTCGTTAGCATAATTTCCGGCAACGGTAGCCGAATCTGATATTCTGCCCGGAATCTCAAATCCTTTTCCTCCTGTTGAAGTCGCAGCAGCTAATTTTCCATCCGCATCCAAAGCGACACAACCAACAGTTCCTATTCTAGTTGCTGCTAGTTTTGCTTCGTATTCTGATCTTCTTTGTGCTGTTTCGGTAGAAAATTTTTCAAATCCGTTTTGGCGTGCAAAATTCGTAGCGCCACTCCCCCCTAATATTTTATCATCATAACCCAATAAAACTTGTGCGACTTGAATCGGATTTTTCACATCTTCAATATTAATCACGCCACTCATTTTTTGAGTAGCACCGTCCATCAAAGAAGCACTCATGCGTATCTTTCCATCGGCTTGAATTTGAGAACCAATTCCGGCATTAAACAACGTATTATCTTCCAACAACGAAACCGCATATACTACTGTCTCTACTGCCGAATGCGTTTTCAAATAATCATACGAATCCTTCACAATGCGCAATAAAGCGTTTTGCTTGGCTACTTTTGTTTCGTGATTAGTAGATGATTCGGAGAAAAAACCCCCGTGGATGATAATTTTAGACATCTTAGATTATTAGATTGTTAGACTTCTTAGATTGGTAGATTTTTAGACAAAGAGGAAATCTAAGTAAGTCTAAAAAATCTAAGTAGTCTAAGCCAGTCTATTTTAAACATATTGCGAAGATTTAATGGTCATCTTAAAAGTATCCAAATCAAAAGTATCATGTTTACTCAAAACATGTGTTACCAAATGATTTATGGAAATTGGTTGACCCAATTCGACTTGTGTTAAATTCGTGTCTTTAATTTCTCGACCATCGACTAAAATAACAAGTCCAGAGCCAATCGCTTCCATTTGTCTTCCGTTGGTAATTAACAAACCGGTGTCTTCCCCAAGTCCGATTCCCAGTACTTTCGGATTTCCAACCACCGCTTGAAAAAGTCGTCCAATGCGGCCACGTTGTACAAAATGCGTATCGATAATCACACCGTCAATCAAACCCAAACCCGAAGTAATCTTCACTTCCCCTTTTAAAAGTGCTTCCGAACTACTTCCTTGGTAAATCATATTATTAGATGCAGCAGCAGCTCCTGCCGAAGTCCCTGCATAAATAAAATCGTCATTAAAATATTTGTTTAGAATAATATCCTGAAACGGAGTTCCGCCAAGAATAGATGTCAATCGCAATTGATCGCCACCTGTAAACATCACTACATCGGCAACTCGTAAACGCTCTAAAACTTCTGGATCCATCGCTTGTTCGCGGCGTTCAATATTCAAAACATCTACATTCGTGGCACCCAAATAACTAAATGCTTTTACATATTCGGCACCAATTTCTTTCG
>JAYVFV010000147.1:0-11490 GCA_043772885.1 Flavobacteriales bacterium | reverse complement strand
CCAATAATTTTAATTTGCATTTTGGACCTTATGCTGCGTATTTAATTAATGCTAAAATTACACGTGAATTCTCTGATGGTTCTACTAACAATCAAGATTTAAATGAAGATGATTTAAACCGATTTGATGTTGGTTTAGCGGGTGGACTCGGATTTCAATTTGGTGGTTTCGGAATTGGAGCCCGATACAATTACGGATTAACAACTGTAGGAAAAGAGCAAACCGTTTTGGGTCAGACCTTTACCTCTCCAGATGGTAAGAATAGCGTTTTAAGCTTTTATGCTACCATAAAATTATAATTAATATTAAAAAAATAACATCATGAAAGATATAGTATTCGCAACAATTGTTGTAGTGTTAGTTACACTTTGGGCATTGGGCTATTACGTTTACAATGTAGAAAGTGTCATCCACTTAGTATTACTCATCGCAGGACTTGCAGTATTACTGCGATTGATGAAAGAAAAAGAGTATAAATAATACGTAAAAAATAATTAATTTAATGGGTTAAATTAATTGTGTTAATTGAAAAAAAAGCGAAATAGGATTCTATTTCGCTTTTTTATTTATTTTAAAAAACCTCGCTTTCTTTGAGTTTTTCCATGTTATTGACCAATTGAAGCTCGTCTATAAGTTTTTGAATTTTGCCATTCATAACGCCATCCATATCAAAAATATCCATACCAATTCGATGATCGGTTACTCTTCCTTGCGCATAATTGTAGGTGCGGATTTTTGCCGAACGGTCGCCCGAACTCACTTGTGAAGTTCTTTTTGTTGCATCTTCGGCTTCTTTTTTAGCTAATTCTTGTTCATACAAACGAGAACGCAAAACCGTTAATGCTTTGTCTTTATTTTTATGTTGTGATTTTTGATCTTGACATTGTGCCACCAAACCAGTTGGAATATGTGTTAAACGCACCGCTGATTTTGTGGTATTCACCGATTGTCCACCTGGACCAGACGAACAGAAAAAATCGACACGAACATCATTCATATCTATTTGTACATCAAACTCTTCGGCTTCTGGTAAAACCATAACGGTCGCTGCCGATGTATGTACACGTCCTTGTGTTTCCGTTTGTGGCACGCGTTGAACACGATGAACACCCGCTTCAAACTTCAACGTTCCATATACATCTTCGCCGGTAACTTCAAAAATAACTTCTTTAAATCCGCCAGAAGTTCCTTCATTCATATCAACAACCGAAGTTCTCCAACCTCGATTTTCACAATATTTCGTGTACATTCTGAATAAATCTCCCGCAAAAATTGAAGCTTCGTCTCCACCAGTTCCGGCTCGGACTTCCACCATAACGTTTTTCGCATCTTCTGGATCTTTCGGAATCAACATAAATTTGATTTCATCTTCCAATTGTGGCAAACGCTCTTTGGCTTCGTCCAATTGCATTTTTGCCATTTCCACCATTTCGGCATCCGAACCATCGGCAAGAATTTCATTGGCTTCTTTTATATTTCCGTCCAAATTGATGTACTCTTCACGCTTTTCCATCAGACCTTTCAGTCCTTTATATTCCTGATTTAATTGCACATAACGCTTCTGATCGGCAATCACATCGGGTTGAATAATCAAATCCGAAATCTCGTCGAAACGCTGCTTTACATATTGAAGTCTGTCTAACATCTTGTAATCTTTCTTTTTTTAAAGTGTGCAAATTTAGTGAAAATAGTGTAATTATTTTTTATTTTTTGAAGCTATTTCCAGCTGTCCGTTCCAATCTGTCATTGCGAGGAACGAAGCAATCTCATCACAACCATTCAATCGCAATGACAGGATTTCCACTTCCATCTGGGCTAGTTGCCATAATTTTCATACTATTGTACTATCAATACATCAAAAATGAAAAAAATAATACGCTTCAGTACTGTATTTGTTTTTGCCTTTCTACTTTTTCAATCGTGTAATAAATACGATGCCAATGGCAAATTGATAAAAGAATACGAAGAATTAAATAAAGCCAATTGGTTTATCGGTAATTGGGAAAAGAAAGATTCCTTAGGAACTTTAACAGAATCGTGGCAAACATTAGACGATAGTACTTTTGTAGGTCAGTCGTTTTACATTACTACTAATAATGACACGGTGCACAAAGAAACCATCGAACTCATGCAAAAAGGCGACTTCTTAATTTATAGCGCCATTGTAAAAGGAGAAAATAATGGCGCACCAACATCGTTTCAAATGACCGAAAGTACCGATAGTTTGTTGGTTTTTGAAAATCCGAAACACGATTATCCACAAAAAATCAGGTACCAACTTAATGCCGATAATAGTATCATCGCTACTGTTTCTGGAAAACAAAACGGAAAAGAAAGCAGTGAAGGATACTTAATGCAGAAGAAAGAATAACAAAATACCACTTCAATAAAGAAATCTTGCCTATGAGCAAGATTTTTTTTGTCCATAATTTTTAAGTAAATCAATACGTTAAAAATATTATTTATATTTAATCTAAATAAACTTTGTAGAATGATTTTTCGTATTTATATTTGCACCGTCAAAAATTATTATTTTTAATTATTCTAAATAAATGCGAAAATACATTTCATTCTCAGCCTTAGCACTTTTATTTTGTGCTACATGTTTCTCACAAGAATCTTCAAATAACGACGAATTTTATATTGAAAACGATACCATAAAAAAAATAAAAAAAGGCGGATTACTACAAGAAGTCGTTATCATTAAAAATTCTCAAAAATTGCCAATTGCTATTGGAAAAAGCAGCATAAAACCCCTAGATTTACCTCAAGCAATGGCAATTATTGATAGACAAACTATCGATCAACAACAAATTTTAAGATTGTCAGATGCTTTAAAAAATGCTAACGGAGTTTATGTTTCAGGCAATAGTAATGCGTCAGGAAATAATCAAGAAGAACTTGGTTCTCGTGGATTTACATTTAGTGGAGCAAATACGTTTAAAAATGGTGTACGGTTTAATGGTTCTTTAATTCCAGAAACCAGTTCGGTTGAAACCATCGAAATTCTGAAAGGAAGTACCGCATTATTGTTTGGTAATGTTGGCCCGGGTGGAATTTTAAACTTAGTAACTAAAAAACCAAAGTTTACACAAGGTGGAGAAATCAGTTTCAGAGCTGCCGAATACGACTTTTATAAACCAACAATAGATGTTTATGGTAGTATCAATAATGGTAAAACAATGGCCTATCGAGTAATATCGAGTTATGAAAAAGGAAATAGTTTTAGAAACACCGTTGAAAGTGAACGTATTTATTTTAATCCGTCGTTAGTATTTAATCTATCGCCAAAGACATCAATTTTGGTGGAAGGCGATTATTTAAAAGATTCTCGAACTCCCGATTTTGGATTAACAACAATAGATTATACAATCATTGAATTACCTAGAAACTCATTTTTAGGATTTGATTGGGGAAAATTTGATTCGCAACAAGAAAGTTTTACAACCACAATTACGCATCAATTAAAAGAAAAATGGCAATTAAAAGGATTTTATTCTTACCAAGGTTATAAAACAGATCTATTATCTAGCTTAAGACCTAACAGTACTAATTTGGTTCAAGCCAATGGAGATTGGACTAGAGGTGTTCAAAAAATAGATACAAAACAAGGTTATAATTTAACCGAATTTGATATAACCGGAATATTTCAAACTGGACAATTAAGACATAATTTACTTGTAGGAACAGATGCTGATAGAAGTGTTACCAATACATTGGCGTATAAAAACATTACCAATTATGATAAAATAAACATTTATCAACCTTCAATTATTATAAGTAAAATCCGATATATGCATCAACTATTGTTCCGCAAATGGATGTAAATACTGATGCTAAAGCAGAAGTTAAACGTGTTGGCGTTTATTTTCAAGATTTAATAGAAATTAATTCAAAAATTAAAATTTTAGCTGGATTACGATACAGTTATTTAGAAAATACAACCAATTCATTAACAGTTTCAACAAATACTAATGTAGAATCAAAAACGAATGACAATGTGCTTTCTAAAAGATTTGGATTGGTTTACCAACCTACTAAAAATAATTCTATTTTTATGAGTTTTTCTGATTCTTTTGTTTTAAATACGGGCACCGACATCAATTTTAATTCCTTACCAAGTTCTACAATCAATCAATATGAAATCGGATTTAAAAATGAATTTATCAACCATCATTTGTCTTTAAATCTTACTGGATATTTAATTGATTATAGCAATTTGGCGCAAACCGATTTTTCTAACGGAAATACAAATACAAGCATCAAAGAATTAGCTGGATCTTACCAAAGTAAAGGCTTAGAACTCGATATTACTGGAAACCACAACGGATTTACTTTGATAGCTGGCTACAGTTTTAATGAAACTAAATACACAAAAAGCAATATCTATGATAAAGGAACTGCTTTGCGATTTACTCCGAAACATACAGCTAACGCAAGTCTATTTTATACTTTTAATGAAAAATCAAAATTAAATGGTTTGGAAATGGGCTTTATTTCTAGTTACGTTGGTAAAATTTTTGGCGGACGTTTACGACCAAATAATGCTTCAACAGCTGCAGAATTGGCAAGAAAACCAATTCCAGTGAATGATTTTTTACAATTTGATGCATCAATTGGATATTCGATTAAAGCCTTTACCATCAGAGCAAAAATAACAAACATAACTAACGTTTTAAATTATTATGTATACGATGACAATACGGTTACACCAATTGCACCTGGAATGTTATCTACCACATTAACCTATAAATTTTAATTTATGAAACCGATAAAAGCGAGAAACTTACACCGCGATTTAGGTTATTTTTACATCGGATTAATTATGTCGTTTGCTTTTTCAGGGATTTTAATGAACCACAGAGACAGTTGGCACCCCGAAAAATATACGGTTGAAACCAAAGCGATTGCTGTTAACATCCCAAAAGATACTGAAATTACCGAAAAATATGCTGAAGAGTTAGGAAAGCAACTGGGTATTGATGATAAAATCCGCCGACACAAAGTCAAAGACGATGCGTTAAAAATTTCGTTTGAGAAAAATGATGTCGACATTGATTTAAAAACAGGCAAAGGCGAAATCGTTTCGTTTATTAAAACACCTTTCATCAGTCAAACCATGAAGTTGCATAAAAACACTTCCAACTGGTGGATTTATTATAGTGATATTTTTGGCATCTCTTTGATTACAATAGCTTTTACTGGAGCGATTATGATTCCAGCCGGTAAATTTACCTTTAAACGACGTGGATGGAAACTAGCTCTGGCGGGATTGCTTGTGCCTTTATTAATTTTGCTATTTGTTAATTAAGCCTCTGTTTTTTGGCTTTTTTTTATTTGGAATCTTGCAACTATTAATTCGATTGTTGCAAAATCAAAAAAAGAAGAAGTCGTAAATTAGTAAGAAAATTATTCTAATTAAATTACTATGAAAAAAATAACCACAACCTTATTTTTATTGTATATGATCCTTGCAGGCTGCGCATCAAAAAAATACGGAAACGTTTCTTACTTGGGAAATTCTACTTCCGCTATTCAACAACCGACGTTAAATATTTTCACACCCAAAAACAAGAAGTTAAACAATCCTGTATTATTGTTTGTACACGGCGGAAACTGGAGTTCTGGAGATAAAAAAATATACAGTCTTTTAGGAAGAAACTTTGCGAAAAAGGGTGTTACTACTGTTATCGTTGGCTATACACTGAGTCCTAATGCTAATTACGATCAAATGGCAACTGAGGTAGCAAAAGCAGTAGAATGGACGAACGCGAACATATCCAACTATAATGGAGATCCAAATCAAATATTTTTAACTGGTCATTCTTCAGGTGGACATTTAGTTGCATTGGTCGGCACCAATCCGAAATACCTCAAGGACAAACACGTGATAAAAGGAATTATTCTTAACGATGCTTTCTGCTTGGATATGAAAAGTTATCTTGAAGTATTTCCACCCACAGACAAAAAACATTATTTAGCAACTTGGGGTAATGATCCTGCAGCATGGGAGAACGGCTCGCCTATTTGCTTTTTGGATAGCACTGATCCGCCTTTTATGGTTTATCTTGGTAAGAAAACCTATGATGGCATCTTGATTACTAATAATATGTTCTTAAGTGAACTGCATAAATTCCAACCCGAAGTGCAACCTGTTGTCATAAACAGAAAACATATTTCAATGGTACTTCAATACTTTTTCCCAGGGAATGACCGAGTTGATGAAATTAAGGAATTTATGGAAAAGAACAAAGTTGAAAAAAAAGAGCATCTGGCGAATAGCGATTATTGATCTATTTTCATACCGTCACAAATTCTAAAGAAGTAGCGTATTCTTTATTTAAAAGGAAAGACTGAGTTACTTTGGCTTTTTTTATTTGACTATTGAGAAACCAAAATGAACCTAATAATCGTATATTAAAATAAATAAAAATGCGAATTCTAATAGCTGTACTTTGCTTGTTAACTTTGTTTTTATTTACAAGTTGTGCGTCGAAAAAATATAAAAATGTTTCTTATTTAAATTCTGATTCATCTAATAAAGAACAACCCACTCTCAATATTTTCACTCCAAAGAATTCAAAAGCGACCAATAATCCTGTTCTGCTATTTGTTCATGGTGGAAATTGGAATTCAGGTGACAAGAGGTTATATGGTTTTTTGGGAAGAAATTTTGCCAAAAAAGGAATAACAACGGTAATCGTTGGCTATACTTTGAGTCCAAAAGTAAATTATAATGACATGGCAAATGAAGTTGCAAAAGCAGTTGAATGGACGAAGGCAAATATCAGTAACTACAACGGAAATCCAAATGAAATTTTCTTAACAGGGCATTCGGCTGGTGGCCATTTGGTTGCTTTAGTTGGGACGAATCCGAAATACCTTAAAGACAAATCAATTATAAAAGGAATTATTCTAAACGATGCAGCAGGTTTAGATATGAAGCATTATTTAGAGGAGTTTCCACCCACCAATTTTTTTGATTACAAAACAACTTGGACAACCAATCCTGAGCAATGGAAAAATGCCTCACCTATTTATTTTTTAGACAAAAATGCTCCTCCTTTTATGATTTACCTCGGAAGTAAAACCTATGAAAGTATCAAGGTTTCCAATGAACGCTTTTTAGATGAATTACATAAATTCCAACCCAATGTACAACCTATAATTTTGAACAAGTCCCATTTTCCGATGATGTTACAATACATTTCCTCTGGCAGTTATCGATATGATGAGATTATAAACTTTATGAAAAATAAAAAAATAAAAAAATAAAACCCGTCTATCTCTAAACGGGTTTACTATATTCTATTTTCTTACCGGAATATTCTCCAATATCTCCAACACATACTTATAAAATTTCTGCGACGATTTAATCGAAGCTCTTTCATCTGGAGAGTGTGCTCCGTGAATCGTTGGTCCGAAAGAAATCATGTCCATTCCTGGATAATTGGTGCCTAGAATTCCACATTCCAATCCCGCGTGACACGCCACCACTTTTGGTTTTTCGCCGTTTTGCTTTTCGTAGATATTGACTAAAACATCTAATATTTCTGATTTTACATTTGGTGTCCAACCTGGATAACTTCCTCCAAACTCCACTTCGCAACCAAACAATTCATAAGCGGAACGCAACGCATTTGCCAAATCAAACTTCGAGCTTTCGACAGAAGAACGCGTCAAATTCTGAATCGAAAGTTCACCGGCTTTCACCATCACTTTCGAAATATTATTAGAGGTCTCTACCAAATCTTCCATATCGGCAGACATTCTATAAACACCGTTATGAGCTGCATATATAGCACGAAGTAAACCTTCCTGAACACCTAAATCCATTAATCTAGCTGGTAAATCGCTTTTTACAATTTCTATCTCCAGCTTCGGTTCGGTCGTTTTGAATTCGAATTTTATATCGTTGATGATTTCTTGCATATCAAAAACAAACGCTTCATCATACATGCTTGCTACGATTACTTTCGCAACACTTTCACGCGGAATCGCATTACGTAAACTTCCACCAGCAATTTCGGCAATTTGCAAACCAAAATTTTCAAATCCGTCAAACAACAAACGGTTCATGATTTTGTTGGCATTCCCCAAACCTTTGTGAATATCCATTCCCGAGTGTCCACCTTTCAAACCTTTAACCGTGATTGTATAACCAACAGATCCTTCTGGCGTTGCTTCTTCTTTGTAGCTTCTTGTTGCGGTTACATCTACTCCACCAGCACAACCAATATCAATTTCATCATCTTCTTCGGTATCCATATTTAAAAGTATTTCCCCTTTTAAAATGCCGCCTTTTAAATTCAATGCACCTGTCATTCCTGTTTCTTCATCGATGGTAAAAAGGGCATCAATTGCTGGATGTGCAATGTCTTTGCTTTCTAAAATCGCCATCATCATCGCAACTCCTAATCCGTTGTCGGCACCCAATGTAGTTCCGCGGGCACGCACCCAATCGCCATCGACATACATATCAATTCCTTGTGTATCGAAATCGAAATTGGTATCGTTGTTTTTTTGGTGCACCATATCCAAATGTCCTTGAAGCACAATTGTTTTACGGTTTTCCATACCGGCTGTGGCAGGTTTTCGTATGATTACGTTTCGGATTTCATCTTCAAAAGTTTCTAATCCTAAATTGTTTCCGAAGTTTTTTATGAATTCAATCACTCTTTCTTCTTTTTTGGAAGGACGAGGTACTGCATTTAAATCGGCGAACTTGTTCCAAAGTGCTTTTGGTTCCAGGTTTCTAATTTCTTGACTCATTATAGTTATAGTTTGTATATTTATTTAATCTGTTCGCCTCCGGCTCGGGTCACGAAAAGCAAAGTTACAAAGTTTAATTTCTTTACGAATTGATTTGTGATTATATTTACATATTAAAAATTGCTAGTGAAACGCAAATTCATCCTTCCTTTATTTTTACTTTTTCAGATTATTTTTCTGAAAGTACTTACCTTTTTTCCAGCTATTGTAGAACGATGGTACAGCAACGGTTTGTATGTTGCTATTTCTAAAATTTCACGGATGATTTTGGGTTCGATTCCGTTTTCTGTTGGTGATATTCTATATGGAATTGCGATTATCTATGTGCTTTTTTCTATTTGGAAAACCAGAAAATCATGGCGGTTACAATGGAAAAATAATGTGCTAAAAATCATGAGTTACCTGTCTGTACTTTATTTTCTTTTTCATTTGCTTTGGGCTTTCAATTATTATCGTGTTCCTCTTTTTGAAAAAATGGCTATTGAAAGAGACTATACCGATGCCGATTTGTATGGATTTACCGAAAAGCTGATTGCAAAAACAAATGAAATTCAGTTGAAAATTACAAAGAATAAAAATCTAAAAGTTACGAATTCCTATTCGCAGGATTCCATTTTTAAAATGAGTCAGAATGGCTATGATAACTTAGCGAAACGGTATTCTTTTTTCGATTATGAAATTCCGAGTAAGAAAAAATCTCTTTTTAGTTTGCCTTTAACGTATATGGGATTTGGCGGTTATTTAAATCCGTTTACCAATGAAGCACAAGTGAATTATAAATTACCAATGTACGGATTTCCGAATGTAGTTTGTCACGAAATGGCGCATCAAATTGGTTATGGAAGTGAAAGTGAATGCAACTTCATCGGATTTTTAGCGTGTATAAAAAATGACGATTTGTATTTTCAATATTCAGCGTATGCCAATGCTTTGCGGTATTGTTTGGTCAATATCGGAATGAAAAATGAAGCTAAATTCAACTATTTTAAAGCAAAAATAAACCCTGGTATTTTAGCAAACTACAAAGAAAGTGAAGTGTTTTGGGAACAATACGATACGTTTATCGATAAAGGGTTTCATGCTTTTTACAATCAATTTCTAAAAATGAATCAGCAAAAAGACGGCATTGAAAGTTATAGTAAGTATGTGAATTTGTTGGTGAATTATTATGAGAAAGCCAATAGGCTTTAGGCAAAAGGCAATAGTTTGGCAAGTCGAGACTAATGGCTATTGCCTTTTCACTAATGCCTAACTACACTTCATCACTCGTGAAAGTTACAAAACTTTTTCTCTTAAACGGTCGGATAATCAATCGTCCTTCGCGATCAAAACGAATGTAGTTATACACCCAATTTAAGAAAACAACTGCTTTATTTTTGAATCCGATAAGGGAAAACAAATGCACAAACATCCAAACAAACCAAGCGAAAACGCCACTAAAATGAAAGTGAGGCAAATCGACTACCGCAAGATTTCTACCGATAGTTGCCATAGCACCTTTGTCGTTGTATTCAAAAGGTTCCATTTCCTTATTATTCAATAATTTTAATATATTTTCTCCTAATAAATGACCTTGTTGAATCGCAGGTTGCGCCATCATTGGATGTCCTTGAGGCAATTTTTCGCTTTCCATAGAAGCGATATCGCCAATAGCAAAAATGTTGTTGTAGCCTATTACCTGATTGAATTCGTTTACCCGAATACGTTCAACTCTTTCGACTAATGATTTCGAATCCAATCCGTGTACTATGGCTCCTTGCACGCCAGCTGTCCAAATTACCGTTGCGGTTTCAAAAACCAAATCGGAATTGGTGGTAACGGTTCGTCCATCGTAATTGGTAACACGTACGTTTTTCCAAGTTTTTACACCCAAATTTAGCAGAAATTTTTCGGCAGCAATTGACGATTTTTCGGTCATTGTATTTAAAATTCTCTCGCCACTTTGGATAAGATTAATTTCCATTTTGGTGATATCTAAATCGGGATAATCTTTTTGAAGAATGGCTTTTTTCATTTCGGCAAGTGCACCAGCAAGTTCAACACCTGTTGGTCCGGCACCTACAAGCACAAAATTAATCAAGCTGTTTTTTTCGGAAACGTCTTTCGTTAAAACGGCTTGTTCAAAATTTTCGAGAATTAAACTTCGAATGTTGAGTGATTGTGGAATCGTTTTCATTCCCATGGCATTGCGCTCGATTTCTTTGTTGCCGAAATAATTGGTTTTAGAACCTGTTGCAATAACTAAATAATCGTAATGTAAATCGCCAATTTCGGCAATTACTTTTTGGTTCACCGTATCGATTTCTTTGACCGATGTGAGTCGGAAATAAAAGTCGTTGTATTCTTGAATTACTTTTCGAATTGGGTAAGCGATAGAACCTGCTTCTAATCCGCCAGTGGCAACTTGGTACAAAAGTGGTTGGAAAGTATGGTAATTATGTTTGTCGAGCAATACGACTTGTACGTTTTTATTTTTTAATTTTTTGGCTATAGCGATGCCTGCAAATCCGCCGCCAATGATTACAATTCTTGGGTTTGATGATTGTGGGATGTTCATTTTGTTGGGATATAATTACAAAGTTAGTGAAGATTTATTGAACCATGTAAGGAATGTAAGGTCATTTAAGAAATTGTTAATTATAATTCTGATTTTGTGTAAACGGATGGCTGTTTAGCCCCGCTTTTCATTCCAATCTTTGGTTGCGATTTTCGCTTCGC
>JAYVFV010000146.1:0-3892 GCA_043772885.1 Flavobacteriales bacterium | reverse complement strand
TGCTGTAGTTGTAGCATTAAGATTAGTAGAATTTAAAGGATTGGTAGCGAAAACACCCCCTGGTGTTAAAGCGATGGCTCCAGAACAATTATCATTTGTAGGAGCGCCAGCAGTTACAGTACCATTAATATTAAAAGGCAAATCTTGAGGTACATCCGGAGCTGTAGCAGCTGGGTTTCCTAAATCTATAAGAGACGACCACACTGAAGTAACTACATTTTGTGATTTTGCATTCCATCCCGCTAATCCTCTATTTCCAACTACAGTAACATACGGTGTTAAACAAGTGCCGGTAACTAATGTAGAGTTCACTTGATAAACAACCCAATAGGTGCCAGGAGGAAGAGAAGCTGTTAAACTACCTCTAACTTTCCATATTTTTCTAGTAGTTACTGGAGCAAGAATTGTTGGAACTAATGAATTTGCTGTTCTGTACATCAAAGCATCTGAACTATTTGCAGCATCATATACATTAGTTGTCATATTACCAGCAACCGAAACGGCACCGGCTATAGATGGGTCGCTACTATATATTTGAACTCTCAATACATCAATTGGAGGAACAGTTCCTAAATAACCTGATTGATAACAAAAAAAGTCAAAACTAGTTGTATTCCATGTTGATCCGGCAGGCACAACAAAGTTGTCTGCTAATCGATAATTTAATGTTCCGGCCGGATTGTAATAACAGTTAGTACCTGTAGAAGCATTTGTTTCCGTTGTGTTTCCAACATTATTTTGTAATTCACTCCAAGTGTAACCTACAGGAGCAGCAACTCCATTATTTGAAGTAGCTCCAGTTGAAAGTCCACCATTCGTATAAATTTGCTGTGCACTTACTACTTGCGTAAAAGCCAATACTAACAAACATTTTAAAGCTAAAAGAGTAATTTTTTTATTCATTGTGAGTGTTTTTTAAATTGTTTAAAAACAAAAATAAGAATAAAAATCCAAAGTAAATTTTAAAAAATAAAAAATCATTAAAAAACATAACAACCTGATGATTATTAAAATAACACCTGCAATAATATTATTGCGTATAAAACTAACAATTGAGGAATTCTTTACTAATGTTTTAAATCATATTTAATAGTAACCTGTAATTGCTTATTATGCATGATTACTTTAAAATAAGGGTTACTATTACAATACGTTTATGAAGGCAGGGTTGACTCCGTCCAACCTTAAAGCTCCGCTTTGATAATAGTAACCATGCAAAATAAATATTTCAAGCGAGCTTGATATTTATTTTGCATGGTTACTATTCATTCGTGACCTCGGCAGGGTTCGAACCTGCAACCATCAGAGCCGAAATCTGATATTCTATCCAGTTGAACTACGAAGCCATTTTTAGATTATTAGATTTTTAGACATTTTAGACTACTTAGATTTTAATCTAAAGGTCTAACTTTCTAAGAAGTCTAATGATCCAATATTAAACCAATAATTTTTTAACGATAGTCGAAATGGTTTTTCCTTCTGCTTGTCCGCCGATTTGAGCCGATGCCAATCCCATTACTTTTCCCATGGCTGCGATTCCAGATACGCCTGTTTCAGCAATAATTTTTGAAATGATCACTTCTATTTCTGCTTCTGATAATTGCGCTGGAAGGAATTTTTCGATTATGGCGATTTGCGCCAATTCGGGTTCGGCAAGATCGGGACGGTTTTGTGTGGAGAAAATACTCGCGCTGTCTTTACGCATTTTTACCAATCGCTGTAGGATTTTTATTTCATCCTCTTCGGAGATTTCCTCTTTAGAACCTGTTGCTGTTTGTGCTAATAACAATTCTGATTTTATGGCGCGTAATGCTTCTAATGCAATGGTGTCTTTAGCACGCATCGCATTTTTGATTTCGTCCATTATTTGTGTTGATAAACTCATATTTTGATTGTTAGATTTGTTAGATTTTTAGACTTCTAAGACACTTAGATTTTGAAAACGATTGCCATTTAGCCCTGATGGAAATGGAAAGCTTTGTGAAATAAAAATTCATTTTTTTCTTGCTATAAAAAAGCGACACTAGGAGCTCTTTTTATAGCTTAGAAAAAGAATTTTTACAAACAAACTTTCAATGTACAGCAGGATTGGCTTCAAAACTCATTCTGATAAATTCTAAAAAGCAATTGCAAATTTAGTGAAATTTTGGATTGCTTGGTACCTCGCAATGACAAAAAAATAACCCGAAAATTCTATAGAACTTTCGGGCTAAAAAAAAGCTTGGTTAGTTATTATTTAATCTACATTATCGTGTAAGAAGGAATTGTTGGAACGCAACTGCACATCGTCGTTGCTGTCGGTTCCTAAAGACATTCTTGAATTGTTATTTTGGTTTTGGTTTTCGGTTATATCAACTCCTAATCTCTTGTATGCTGGTTCTTTTTCGAGTTCATCAACCTTTGACGGATTGTTGTGAAACTTGTAATTGAAATCTTTCAACTTCAATCTTCTTTCGTCGGCACGCACTTTTAAAATGTCTTCGATAGACATCTCAACTGGAGAAAAATCTTCGGTATGAGTAGCGTAAACGGGTTGAGAAGGTTCGGCTACTTTTAAAGTGATGTCTAATTCGAAATCAATAGGTGCCACTTCGATTGGTTCTGGAGCCGTTTCTATTGGTTTTGAATTGATTAAATCGTTCTCCATTTCCATATATTCCTCGAGAGAATATTTAATGATTCCGTTTTGATTTAATTCGGTAACGGGAACAAATTCGATTTGTTCGTTGACTTGTATATCGCGCGTTTCGGGAGATAAATCGAGAATTATTTTGTTTTCGTCTTCGATTGCCTTTGGTTTTACCAAAGGTAAATCGAATGAAAATGCGATTTGGTCTTCTTCTTTTGCCACAATTTGTGGTTCAACAACTTTTAATTCGTTTACAGCTGGCGTTGTAAATTGGAAATCGATATCTTCCATTGGAGAAACAATTTCGAAAGTAACGTCTAAATTGCGAATGAAATCATTCATTGCAATTAAATCAGCATCGATAGCTTTTGAAACAACTGTTGCTGGAGCTTCATCGTCGATTAATTCGAAAATTATTTTTTCTTCGGTTACTTCTGATTTGATTTCTAATGGCATTTCGATAGTCGCTTCTTCTGCTGCAACATCCATTAAAGATTCGAAAGAACTTATTGCTTTTGTTGTTAAATCACGAACTATTTTTTGATCTTCTTCTAAAGAGTGAATGATTTTCTTTGGCTCGGTATTTACAATTTCATTTTGCTGTTCAACATTAAAACCTGTAGCAATAATCGTTACAGCAACCGATTCTCCTAGCGATTCATCTTCGCCAACTCCCATAATGATATTGGCATTGTGACCAGCTTCGGTTTGAATGTGGTCGTTGATTTCTCCGATTTCGTCAATGGTAATTTCACTTGAACCAGAAACGATAAGCAACAATACGTTTTTAGCTCCAGAGATTTTATTGTCATTTAATAATGGTGAATCTAAAGCAGAAATGATAGCTTCTTTTGCTCTGTTTTCACCTGTGGCAACTGCCGAACCCATGATAGCAGTTCCGCTGTTTGCCAATACGGTTTTAGCATCTTTTAAATCGATATTTTGAGTATAGTGATGTGTAATTACTTCGGCTATACCACGAGAAGCTGTAGCCAACACTTCATCCGCTTTAGAGAAACCAGCTTTAAATCCTAGGTTTCCGTATACTTCTCTTAATTTGTTGTTATTAATAACGATTAACGAATCGACTTGTTTTCTTAGTTTTTCAACTCCAAGTAAAGCTTGTTCGATTCTCACTTTTCCTTCAAATTGAAAAGGAATAGTTACAATTCCAACAGTTAGAATATCGCGTTCTTTTGCCAATTGAGCGATTACTGGTGCAGCTCCTGTACCGGTTCCACCACCCATTCCTGCGGTGATGAA
>JAYVFV010000145.1:0-11714 GCA_043772885.1 Flavobacteriales bacterium | reverse complement strand
CTGTTGTGAGTTGAATAAATTGCTTGAAAAAACTATCGCTGTAAAGCAATCTCGAATTGAGCGATGGCTCACTTTTTCGAGAAACATCTTCGTATTTAAGTGTTCTATAATTCACAAATAACGACAAATCTCTCGTGTTGGTTTTGAACAATCGCGACTTTAAATAATACGTATTGGAAGTGTTGACTCTTTGCACCAATCCGTTTTGCAAACTGTCATTTTTGCGGAGGAAATAGCCCATTTCGGCATACACTTTCGTGGAATCGCCTCGACCAATGAAAGCACCATATTCTGAAAATTTCTGACTTAAAGTCGATAATTGTTGCGTAGCTGCAATTCGTTCTTCATTATCTTCCAATCGAAAACTACCTCCAATCCAATTCTTTTTGAAATGGTATTTGGTTCTTGATTCTGAGCGAATAAATTGTGTTTTAGAAAATGTTCCGTCGCTTTTTAAAACACTTGAATTATTTTGAAACACCCAATTTTTAGTTCTGTAAAGTCCATTAAAAACGTGACGGGTTCCTGAGAAATTTTGTGAAAAATCGAGGTTTTCGAATTGGTATCTGGCAAATCCTTTTTCAGGGAATTTAAAATCCAAGCCAGCAGTTAAAAAACTTTGGTTACCGATGGGATTGTATAAATTCCAATCGCGATTGAATTCGATAGTAAACAATCGTTCGATGGTTTTGAAATTTTGCTGAATTAATTGGTAATTGGCAAACGCATCCAAAGTGAATTTTTTAGAAAACAACCTTTGTTTGGCGTTCATTTTTACAGCAAAACCTTTATTGTCGCTATCATCAAGATTGGAATACAAATTTTTATCGTTGTTGCTAACACCGACTTCAAAATCGATAATCGTTTTTTCTGACGGATTGTATTTTCCTAAAAGTGTTGCAATTTGAATTTTTGTCGGCGCCATCAAACGTACAATTGGTTCGTAATTTCCTTGTGGAATTCCAGCAATTGGAACCACATATTGGTATATTTTACCAATCGCTTGAATGTTGGCTAAAACGTAATTTCCCAAATTATTTCCAACCAATAAAAAACGAACGTTATACAAAACGTCATCGGGATTATTGGAATATTCAAACACTTCAACTAGACCTACGAACACTTTTTTATACAGAATTTTATTTTCAGAATACGTGTCAACGTATGCTGAAGGCGCTGTCATTAAATCGGGATTATCGCCCGCATTGATTAAAACTTGCACTTGTTCTTCTGATAGATTTTGTTGCAAAGGTTGGTTTTTCACATCGTTCTCTGAATAAATGTAGCCGCTTAAACTCCATTTTTCATTTTGATGATCAACGCCACCATACGTAACAAAACGTGTAAAATTCCTATCTGAAAATTGGTATTCAATGTTGATTCGCATTTCGGAAGTAATTGGAAAAAGCGACGTAAACGTAATTTCTCCAGCGTTATAATCAATAATGTAATCGTTGTTTTCGCCGCGTTCTTTTAAAATCCCGTTGACGTAAACGCGTTCAGAACCTGAAATGACTAATACATACAATTCGCCATTATTTCCACGTAATTTGTACGGGCCTTGATTGCCTTCTTGTCCTGTAAAATTACTTCTGGCATATTGTCCGCGGACTAAAGCTCCCGATGCAAAAATTTCGGTTTTATTTCCTTCCGAACCCAAAGAAAAACGAGAGGAAAGTCCTTGTACTTTTTTATTGAAATTTAAAAATTTTGATTGTCGGTTTTCGAGAAACAAATCGCCGGCGCGAATGTTCCAACTTTTGGTAAACAATTCGATAAATATTTGATCGAATTCATCTAATTTTTGAGAATAACCATTGTCTTGCAGCGGAATATTACTGTCTTGAATGGAAGCACGTAGCGAAATTTTATCCGAAATTTTCCCTGTAATTTGCAAATCGAGATTGGATTGTACCGTTGTATTCTGGTTGTTTCCAACGGTGATTCCACGTGTAATACTTCCCGAACTATTTAATCCGTCAAAGGGTTTGAATGTATTTAATTTGTTGTTTTTTACAACATATAATTCGCCTGCTTCATTCGGAACCACCTGCGCTTTGTCGTAAATAGAATACGTTTTTGTAATAAAATCGGGATAATTTAAATAGCTAACCGAAAGCGAATCGGTAACGCTGAAATTTTCTTTGAATACTAAAATTCCTTTTTGAAAATCTACTTTATAAAAGGTAGAATCAATTTCTTTTCCAGTTTTGTCAAAGATTTTGAAGAAGTTTTTATTGATGCTTTTTTTCTCTATGGAAATGGTATCTTTTGAAAAAGCTATTTTTTTATTGGTATAAGTCGATTTTATTTCCTGCGAAAAAGCGGCAGAAAATCCGAACAAAAAAAACCATAAAAAATACTTTTTTAGCATAATTAGTATAACTCACAAATGCCAAAAGTAGTATTAATAATTGTAAATATTGATACTCAAGCTTGTCATGCTGACGAAGGAAGCATCTCGTATGAGATTCCTCATTCTTCGGAATGACAAGATTGCGGGAATATTTTGAAGTACTATTCCTTTGTAACAATCTGCATCGTTTCCCTCGAAATTTGTTTTAGCAAAACCACTTTGTCTTTTTCGACCATTTCGGCAGCTTCTTTGGTGAAATGTCGAATGGTGAAAAGCGATACATTTTCGTTGTACGACACTTTGAATTTTTTAGAAAGTATGTTTTTCAACTCACTGAAATTTCCAAATTTGTCTTCAATACACACCGAAAAACTAATGGCCGAATTCTGAATCAGACTGACTTTCATTTTAAATTGGTGAAATAATAGGAATATTTCGCTGATATTTTCTTCCATAATAAAAGAGAAATCGATAGACGAAAGCGAAATTAGCAATTGGTTTTTCTTTACAATAAAGCAAGATGTTTTTGGCTCCAAATCGTCTCCTTTTGCTACACTAGTTCCTGGCAATAACGGATTTAAAAACGATTTTACAAACAACGGAATTTCCTTTCTTTGTAATGGTTGTAAGGTTTTTGGATGGATTACTGTTGCTCCGTAAAACGCCAATTCAATCGCTTCTCGATGCGAAATTTGATTCAATAAAACCGCATTTTCAAAATAACGGGGATCGGCATTTAGAACTCCGGGAACGTCTTTCCAAATCGTTACGCTTTCGGCACTTAAACAATAAGCGAAAATAGCAGCCGTATAATCGGAACCTTCACGGCCTAAAGTTGTAGTGAAACTATTCTCATCAGAACCTAAAAATCCTTGCGTGATATTAAGAGATTTTCTTTTTATGTTTTTGGAAATTAATTTTTGTGTTTGCCCCCAATCGACATTAGCATCACGATACGTCGAATCGGTTTTAATGAAATTCCGAACATCGAGCCAATTGTTTTTTAATCCTTTATAATTGAAATAATGACTTACAATTGTGGTAGAAATGATTTCTCCAAAACTCACCACTTGATCGTACACAAAGTTGTAATTCGGCGATTTGTTGTGACTTAAGAAATAATCCAAATCGACAAAAAAATGATTCACCACTTGAAAAACGATATGGTTTTCCTCTTCAAAAAGTTCGAGTAAAATTTGGTTATGGTACTTCTTGACCTCTTGGATTGACGATTGCAATTCGTTCGATTTATCAAAATAATTTTTGATTACAATTTCGAAAGCATTCGTTGTTTTTCCCATTGCGGAAATTACCAAAAGTACGTCTTCGTGACCTACTTTTTCCAATACGCTAACTACGTTTTTTACACCATCGGCATCTTTAACTGATGCTCCACCAAATTTGAATATTCTCATTTATTTTAGATTTGAAGAGTCAAGAGCTAAGAACAAAGACATGTAAATCTCGGTTCTTGATTCTTGCTTCTTGATTCTATTCTCTTTTTAAAAATTTTTCAATTCCCTCTTCGTCCATTTGAACTACACACCAATCGTCGAGTAGTTTTGCTCCTGTTTTATTGTAGAATTGAATTGCTGGTGTGTTCCAATCGAGGACATTCCATTCAATTCTTTTAACGTTATCTCGTTTTCCTTGTGCGATGATTTCGCTGTATAATGCAAATCCGGCTCCCGTTCCGCGTTTATCTTCCTTAACAATCAAATCCTCTAAATGAATCGTTTTTCCTTTCCATGTAGAATAGCGGTAATAGTACAAGGCAATTCCAATAATAGTATTTTCAACCTCCGCAACAAAACAATGAAATAAAGGTTTCTCCAAAAAACCATCGCGAATCAAATCATCAACAGTGACTATAACGGCATTGGGTTCTTTTTCAAAAGTTGCCAATTCCTGAATCAAATCAAGAACCGATTTCATGTCGTTTTTAGTGGCTGGTCGGATTGTCATTTGTGGTAGTTTTGGCAAATATATCAAATAAAAAAACTAACCTAAAATCTTGAAAATAATTTGATAAAAAAAAACGATATTTGTACACACGAGGTCGAGAGACCGAACTGATGAAATAAACAACCTCAACGATTTCACAATGGAAGAACGCAACAAGACCTTAGGTGAATTTATAATCGAAAATCAGAATGCCTTTCAATATTCTTCGGGCGAATTGTCGCGAATTATCAACTCTATTCGACTGGCTGCGAAGGTAGTAAATTACAAAGTAAATAAAGCGGGACTAGTTGATATTGTTGGTGCTGCTGGCGAACAAAACATTCAAGGCGAAGACCAACAAAAATTGGATGTGTATGCCAATGAAATATTCATTCAAACGTTAATTAACAGAGAAATTGTTTGTGGAATTGCTTCGGAAGAAAACGATGATTTTATTACCATTGCTGGAAGCGATGATAGTCACAATAACAAATATGTAGTATTAATGGACCCTTTGGATGGTTCGTCAAACATTGATGTAAATGTTTCTGTGGGAACTATTTTTTCGGTTTACAGAAGAATCACGCCAATTGGAACACCCGTTACTTTAGACGATTTTTTACAACCTGGAATTAAACAAGTGGCTGCTGGTTATGTAATTTATGGCACTTCAACGATGTTGGTATATACAACCGGTCACGGCGTAAATGGATTTACATTGAATCCGGCGATAGGCACATTTTATCTTTCGCATCCAAAAATGCAATTCTCAAAAGACGGAACCATTTATTCGATCAACGAAGGTAATTATGTGCATTTTCCACAAGGTGTTAAAAATTATATTAAATATTGTCAGTTAGAAGAAAACGATCGTCCATATACTTCGAGATATATTGGAAGTTTGGTCTCCGACATCCACAGAAATATGATTAAAGGCGGAATTTATATCTATCCGACAAGTTCAAAAGCACCAAAAGGAAAACTGCGATTGTTGTACGAATGCAACCCAATGGCATTTATTGCTGAGCAAGCGGGCGGAAAAGCATCGGATGGTTTTAATCGAATTCTAGAATTACAACCCACCGAGTTGCACCAACGTGTTCCTTTCTTCTGCGGAAGTTATAATATGGTAGATAAAGCGGAAGAGTTTATGAAAAATTCTTAATCTTCTTTTGTCTTGAAACAAAAGAAGCAAAAATTCAAGGCGCTGCATCTTCGGCGGTCAATTTCAATTTCAAATCCTAAAAGAAAAGAACTCGCTGCGCTCAAACAACTTTTCTTTTTACGGATTTTTCAATTGATTGACACTCGCCTGCAGATGCTAAGGCCAATGTCCTAAGAGCGATTCTTCCTTATATTGAAAAAAAAATTTCGAATGATCGAACAATCGCAAAATTACAACATAAAAAAACCGCTCAGTTTCCTAAGCGGTTTTTTATTTATTCCTGAATTTCATTTCCTTGATTGTCAAAGAAGTGGTATTCAAAATACGTGTAAGCGTCACGAGGTATAATTTTCACCCACTTTTTATGTTCAAGAAACCATTTTGAACGTAATGATGGAAAACCTTTTTTAAGGTATGCTGCCACAAATGGATGAACGCTTAGTTTCACTTTTTTATGGTTTTTAATAATTTTTTCAAGAGCAAAGTTTATCGTATCGATAATTTGAATTGGCGCGTCGATATCGCTAGTCAAATTATTTGGATTTTCTTCTCTGGTCTCAATGTTTACTTCTGGTCTTACTCGTTGTCTTGTAATTTGAACTAATCCAAATTTACTTGGCGGTAAGATTTTGTGTTTTGCTTTATCGTCGCTCATTTCATCCCGTAGGAAGTTGAACAACACCTGGCGGTTATCTGGATTTTGCATATCGATAAAATCGATTACAATTATTCCGCCCATATCGCGCAATCGCAATTGTCTTGCAATTTCTGCGGCGGCAATCATGTTTACTTCGAGTGCGGTATCTTCTTGGTTGTTAGCTTTGTTAGAACGGTTTCCGCTGTTCACGTCGATAACGTGTAACGCTTCGGTATGTTCTATAATTAAATAAGCTCCTTTACTCATCGATACGGTGCGTCCGAAGGATGTTTTGATTTGTCGCTCTATATGGTATTTTTCAAAAATAGGCGTGTCATTTGACTGGTAAAGCTTAACAATGTTTTGTTTTGTCGGAGCTATTTCGGCTAAATAGTCCTTTGTTTGTTGGTACAACTCTTCATCATCTATATGAATTCCGGTAAAGGTATCATTGAATACATCTCGGAGTATGGAAGAAGCTTTGTTAAGTTCTCCTAATACTTTGGATGGATGATGAGCGGTTGGTAATTTTTTACACATTGCAGTCCATCTATTTAATAGATTCTGCAAATCTTTTTCTAGTTCTTCTGTTTTTTTGCCTTCTGCTACTGTTCGCACAATAACGCCAAAACCTTTTGGTTTAACTGCTTGTACCAATTTTTTCAATCGGTCTTTTTCTTCTTTCTCTTCTATTTTTTGTGAAATAGAAACGCGATCCGAAAAAGGGACTAGAACTAAAAACCTACCGGCAAAAGAAAGCTCAGAGCTAATTCTTGGTCCTTTGGTAGAAATTGGTTCCTTAACCACTTGCACTAAAATTGATTGATTGGCGCTCAGAATATCTGAAATAGCACCATCTTTTTCAATCTCTTTTTCAAACTGAAAGTTTTTTAGGGAGAAATCTTTTAGTTTACCTGCGCTTACAAGTTTTATGAATTTCAAATAGGAAGCTAATCCTGGACCTAAATCGTGGTAATGTAAAAAGGCATCTTTTTCGAAACCTACATTTACAAAAGCCGCGTTGAGTCCGGCAACAGGTTTTCTTATTTTGGCGATAAATATATCTCCAACTAGAAAATCACTGTTTTTTTCTTCTTCTTTGTGTAATTCAATTAGTTTTCCATCTTTTAATAAGGCAAAATCTACAGCGTCATGACCAGATCTAATAATAAGTTCTTTATTCACGTTGTACATTTTTATCCCGACGAAAAGCTTTAAGCTATGCCTTAGGCTTTAAGCCAACTAAATTAGGCTTATTGCTTATTGCTTACAGCTTACAGCTAAAGTAAGGATGGATTAAACATTTTTTAACAGGTATTTTTTACCCGACGAAAATTAGATTGTTAGATTATTAGATTGTTAGATTGTTAGATAATAGTATCTAACTTTCTAAGAAGTCTAAGGTGTCTAAGGTGTCTAACCTTCAATTTCAATGAACGTTTAAAAAGAAAAAAGTAGTTTGAGACTACTTTTTCTTTTTGTGGCGGTTTGCTCTTGCACGTTTTTTTCTTTTGTGCGTAGCTACCTTATGTCTTTTTCTTTTTTTACCACTTGGCATACTTTGTAGTTTTTGTGTGATTAATAAATAAGTTTATACTGTTACTTCCGTATTCGTTTTTACTGCTTCAACAAAAACTTTTGCTGGTTTAAATGCAGGAATATTGTGTGCTGGAATTTTAATTGTTGTGTTTTTAGAAATGTTTCTTCCTGTTTTTTCAGCTCTGGTTTTGATAATAAAACTACCAAATCCTCTTAAATAAACATTGTCACCACCTTCTAATGAAGTTTTCACTTCTTCCATTAATGCTTCAACTGTTGCTTGAACATCTCCTTTTTCAAGTCCTAATTTTTCTGAAATTTTTGCTACGATATCTGCTTTCGTCATTTTCTTTCGTATTAATATGTTGTATTATTTTTTTTTAAGTGCGCAAATATACAAATAAAAAAAACATATAATCAACCTAATTCATTAAAATTTAATCCCATAAACTTATACTTTTGTTAACCTATTTTTATTTATGATTTTCACTAACTTATTATTACAATGGTATTTACAAAATAAACGCGATTTGCCTTGGCGGAAAACTACCGATGCATATCCGATATGGCTGTCTGAAATCATGCTTCAACAAACGCGAGTTGCGCAAGGATTGCCTTATTTTTTATCCTTTATGGAGAATTTTCCAACTGTTTTTGATTTAGCAAAAGCCAATGAAGAACACGTATTAAAACTTTGGCAAGGATTGGGATATTACTCTCGTGCTCGCAACATGCACAAAACAGCTCAAATTGTAGTTACAGAGTTTGATGGAAATTTTCCAAACAACTATACCGACTTATTACAACTAAAAGGAATTGGCGATTATACCGCCGCCGCTATTGCTTCTTTTGCTTTTAACGAAGTGGTTCCTGTTGTTGACGGAAATGTTTTTCGCGTTTTGTCACGCTATTTTGATGTAAAAACCGACATCTCATCGGCCACAGCCAAAAAAGAATTCGCAACTTTAGCTAAGGAATTAATGCCAATTGACAATCCCGCATTATTCAATCAGGCGATAATGGAGTTTGGTGCTTTACAATGCGTTCCTAAAAATCCGAATTGTGAAATTTGTATTTTTTCTTCAAGTTGTGCCGCATTACAAAAGAATAAAGTGAATCTACTTCCCATAAAAACGAAGAAAACAAAAGTTAGAAATCGCTATTTTCATTATTTGATTTTCCAAGACAACAACAATGCTACCATAATTAACAAGCGAACGGAAAAAGGAATTTGGCATAATTTATACGAATTTCCAGTAATAGAAACCGAACATGCAACAAGTCAAGAAACTATAATTGCTAAAATAAAATCCGATTTTTATGATTTTGACATTACTGCTATTTTTGCTTTTGATGCTCCAATTATTCATAAACTTTCCCACCAACATTTGTCTATTTCCTTTTATAAAGTAACAGTATCTAAAACATTAATTGGCGGAATTAACTTCGCATCGATACAGCAATTTCCATTTCCAATTGTAATTTTTAATTTTATTAAAAAGTATTCTCTTTAAGTGTCGAAATTTTTATTAATTTTGGATGAATACAAATTGTTATTAAAATGAATGGAACTTTAAATAAAGTTATGCTGATTGGTCATTTAGGTGACGACATTAAAATGCACTATTTTGAAGGCGGAAACTGCATTGGACGTTTCCCTCTTGCAACGAATGAAGTCTATATCAATAAGCAAACAAATGAAAAAATCACTTCTACCGAATGGCATAATTTGGTGGTACGAAATAAAGCAGCAGAAATTTGCGAAAAATACCTCTCTAAAGGCGATAAAATATATGTTGAAGGAAGAATAAAATCCCGTCAATGGCAAGCTGAAGACGGAACTACAAAATACACTACCGAAATTCAAGTTACCGAATTTACCTTTTTAACTGTTAAAAAAGACATCGAAGGAAACAAACAAATTTCATCTTCCGATGCAAAAAACACTAACTTTGACCCTCAAAACTTACCTAATCCTGAAAATGATTTGCCGTTTTGATATTGTTTAACTAACTCAATTACACTTGGACCTAGAGCCCAGTTTAGGATTTTTATCGACAATTGACGCCAATTTACTTTTTGGTATAATTGGAATTATTATTTTGCTTTTTTGTTGCGCCATGGTTGCGGCGGCTGAAGTAGCCTTGTTTTCATTAACTCAAAAAGATGTAGTAGAATTAGCTCAAAAAAACGCTTCCAAATCGATTGTAATTAATGAACTTTTAACAAAACCAAAAAAATTATTAGCCACTATTTTGGTCGCTAATAACTTTTTACACATTGCTATTGTTATTCTTTTTGCGTATTCATTAAACACTGTTTTTTCGGCGATTGCTATTCCGATTATAAAATTTATTGTCGAAGTAATTTTGGTTACTTTTTTAATTTTACTTTTTGGAGAAGTTTTACCAAAAGTATATGCCAATCGGAACAATATAAAATTTGCAATTTTTATAGCGTATCCTTTATTGGTTTTAAACAAATTACTTTCGCCAATTAGCTCACCAATGCGTGCATTAACCACTTTTATTCACGATAAATTAGGAAAACAAAAATCTAATTTTTCTGTGGATCAATTATCACAAGCTTTAGAATTAACTTCGGATGCCAATACGTCACAAGAAGAACAAAAAATCCTCGAAGGCATTGTATCTTTTGGAAACACCGACACGAAACAAGTTATGAGTCCGCGTATCGATATTTTTGCCATCGAAATAGAAGCGTCTTTCGCCGAAATTTATCCAAAAATTGTAGAAAAAGGATATTCTAGGATTCCGGTTTACAAAGACAATATTGATCATATACAAGGCGTTCTGTATATTAAAGATTTGATTCCACATATTAATAAAAAAGAGTTTGATTGGAAAACATTGCTTCGCGAACCCTTCTTTGTGCCAGAAAACAAAAAACTCGATAATTTGCTAAAAGATTTTCAAAGCATGAAAAGCCATTTAGCTATTGTGGTTGATGAATATGGCGGCACTTCGGGATTGGTTTCGTTAGAAGATGTTATCGAAGAAATTGTTGGCGATATTAGTGATGAATTTGATGATGATGAAATTAATTATACGCAAATAGACGATCTGAATTATCTTTTTGAAGGAAAAATAAATTTGAAGGATTTTTATCGGATTATCGATGTTGACGAAAATCTTTTTGAAAATAATAAAGGAGAAGCCGAAACACTTGCTGGATTTGTTCTTGAAATAGTGGGAAATTTTCCGAGAAGAAAGCAGAAAATTCAATTTGAAAACTGTATGTTCACCATCGAAACTGTTGATAAAAAAAGAGTAAAACAAATTAAAGTTACTTTAGATGCATAAAAGAAATACGATAACAGTGGTTTTTGTTTTTTTAATTTTGATGACACTTAGTAGTTGCAAAAATGAGGTGCTTCCTAAACCTTCAAGTCATTTACGATTGGATTATCCAGTAGCAACTTATGCTACTTTTGAAAATTCATGCCCGTTTACTTTCAGTATGAATGCCGATGCTATTATTAAAGGCGAAAAAGAATGTGGTTTTACGATTTCCTATCCAAAAATGAAAGCGACTGTTTTTTTAACCTACAAAACGGTCAATGGTGATATTGATAAATTATTGCGAGATGCACAAAAACTGACTTACGAACACGTCATTAAAGCCGACGATATTACCGAGCAGCCTTACATCAATAAAGAAAAAAAAATATACGGAATGTTTTATAATGTGAGTGGAAATGCGGCGACCAATGCCCAATTTTACGCCACCGATAGCATCAAACATTTTGTTACTGGTTCGATTTACTTTTATGCAAAACCAAATTTTGATTCGATTATGCCTGCTTCCGATTATATTAAAAATGATATGCAAACGTTGATGGAATCCTTAAAATGGAAGTAAAAGAAAATAAAAAAGCAACTCAATTGAGTTGCTTTTTTTATGTTATTTAGAAATGTAATTACCCTTTAGTTTCTGTTTTCACATCGGAAACTTTATAGGTTTTTCCGTCTCCTGCCGACTCTACTGCTTTCACTATATCCTGTGAAGAAATTTTATCCAAATCAAAATTTACTGTAGCGGTTTTTGCTTCG
>JAYVFV010000144.1:0-37219 GCA_043772885.1 Flavobacteriales bacterium | reverse complement strand
AAGCCACATCGCCAGCTGGAATCCCTTTATTTAAAAAGTGAAGAATTTGTCTATCAATAACATCGACGTAGATTTTTTCTTTTTGTTGTTGATTTAAAAATTTTATAACCGATTCGCTATAGTATTTTTCCTCTTTAATAACCGTTTCGATAGCTAACAACATATTGTCAAAAGTCAAATCATTTTTTATAACTAATCCAAGTGGATTAATTTCGTCAATTATTTTTTGGACTTTCAAACTTTCTGAATGCATTGTTAGCAGTACAATCTTACAATCGGGCATTTCTATATTCAGTAATTTGGCTAAATCTTCCCCTGTTTGAATGTTTTTTTCTAAATAAACAGGCATACTTACATCTAAAAAAGCAATATCAAACGTTTCTCCGCTGTCATTCATTATGGTTTCGTAACCCGATTTGCAGTCTACTGCTTTTGATATGGTGAATTCTATTTTTTTATTAGGAAATCTATTAATCACATTTTCATATCCTTGAATGATAAAAGGATGATCGTCTACAATTAATACTTTAATGTTTTGGGGCATTGTTGTTATACTTTAATGGTTTTATTTTCGAGTGGAAAAGTAATAATAATTTTTGAACCTTTTCCAATTTCCGATTTAATATCTATAATTCCGTTGCATTGTTGGGTTCTTGAAACTATATTTTTCATTCCGATTCCTTTGCTTTTTTTGCTATTCATATCGTACCCTTTACCATCATCTTCAATATTAAAGAGTAAATTCCCTTTTTTATCTTTTCTAAAATGGACAAGAATATTCTTAGCTTCTGCGTGTTTATTGATGTTTTGTAAAGCTTCTTGTAAAATCCGGTACAAATTAATTTTGGCAGTGTTTGGCACTATTTCCCAATCAATATCATCGGCGATAATCGATTTTATTTTGGCGGGATTAATTTTAACTTGTTGTTCTAATAAGTTATTGATGATGGCAACAAAGTTATTGATTAATACCAGATTTTCTCTATTCAACTCATGCGAAATATCTCGAAGATCTTGCTCTATAAGTTGCAGTTCATTAAGATATTCCAATCGTTGTTGTCTTGAAACTTCATCATCGCTATTGTTTAAACCGTCTAAGTTAAGGCGCAAACCAAACAATCGACCTAAAACACCATCATGTAATTCTTTAGAAAGCCGTCTTTTTTCTAAATCCCGACCTTCTTCGAGTTGATTTTGGTGGGAAATGATAAGCCTATAAATTTCTTCATTGGCTTGTTGCTGCGACTGTTTGAGTACCAACTCTCGTGAGCGTGAGCGTTGGATTCTAACAAAAAATAACAGACCGCCTATTAATATGGCACCAAGGAAATAGTTGAGGATGTTGCGATTTTTTTCTACAAGTTGGTCTTTTTGTTGGATGATTTCGTCGGTTTCGAGTTGGAGACGGGCAAATCGATCTTTGGATTTTCTTTCAACAATTTGAAGACTATCACTTATTCTTATGTAATCTTCCGAATATTTTGAAGCATTTTTTTTGTCTACCAATGATGCTTGTTGTAATGAATGAAGAATATCTATCGGAAACTTACTCTTTTTTGCGAGTTGTAATGACTTATTTGCATAATATTTTGATTTTACAGTGTCTCTAAATTTATTATAATATTCAGATAAATGAAGATTACTTGTAATAATTGAAGATGAAAATTTTAAACTATCTCTTATTTTTAATGATTCAAAAAATAATTTTGGTAATTCATTAAAATCATTTATACATAACTTTGAGTAAGAAAGATCATCAATAATATTAGAATATAAAATTGGGGATTCAACTTTTAGGGAATTATACTTGAGTGATAAATTATAATATTCAATTGCCTTTATGTAATTTTTCTTATTTAGATAAACTAAACCAATATTACTTAAGCATATAGATTCTTGATGTTCATTATTTTGTAAATTGTTTGTGCGTACTGTTTTTAGAGCATCACTAAGATAATTAATTGCTTTATCATATTCTTTTATTTGTATCGAAACCAAACCTAGTTGATTTTGTATTGCGTATAATTTTGTTTTATCGTTTAGTTTTTTTGATATAGTCAATGCGGTTGATAAAGATAAATCAGCAGATAAATAGTCATTTATATAAAATTGAATTACGCCTTTTTTATACAAAATTGTAGAGTAACCATCTAAATCATTTAATATTTTATAAAATTTTTCTGATTTTGAATAAAAATAAAATGCACTATCTAAAACTTGAATCTGATTGTAATAATTACCTAGTGACCTGTATGATTTAGCAATACTTACTGTATCATTAGATAGTAATGAATTTTTTAGGAGAACTTCAGTAGCCTCCTTGTACTTATTCCATTCTTTAAGCTTATAATATTCTGTAATTACATTGTAATTGTATTCTCTAATTTTAGAAGTGTTTTTATTATTACTTATTAATAAATATGCCTTATTGTTTAATATTAATTTTTTTTTATTAGTTAATCCATTTTTATTTAATTTATTTATATAATATAAAATACTATCCGAAACTTTATTTTCAGAAGTTAAATTGTTTTTATTTTTTGAACATGAAAAAAATAAAAATAAAAATATAAAATAAAATTTTTTCAAAGTAGCTTTTGAATTTCAACAAAACTACTAAACAATTTTAACAAAAAAAAACTATCATAAAATGATAGTTTAAATATAGATAAATATAATTTACTTTTTATTGAGTTGGTTCTGCGGAAGTACCTTTTCCTCCAGTGTCAAATTGTGTTGGTTCTGCGGAAGTACCTTTTCCTCCTGTCTCATTAGGAGTACTAAATGATGTTAACACCATCATTAAAGAGAATAATCCGATTATTAATAACGATTTTTTCATAATTTCTAAGTTTTATTTTTTTGTTAGACTTCGTGTTAGAAAAGCCATTTGATTTATCATCAACTGTTTGGGGCTTTTACTCGACAAATCTACTGTAGCATCCGAGTTCTATTGGTATACATTGTAGTGTATATGGTAGATGGATACCATTTGTGAGTGAATGAATGGCAAATTAGGGTGAATGGATAATTTACTAAAACAGGTAGTTTTACGGGGTGTAAAATAAATTATTTTTATTTAAACTATTGAAAATCAATTATTTATAAAATATTTTATTTTTAAAAATGTAGTTGGTCGATGATTCTTGTAGATAATCTTTATAAAAAATCGCAACGAATTCTACAAATCTAATTCCCTATTGTATCGTTTCGAACAAAGAATAGAGTAGAAAGAGATAGCAACAGTGAAGTTTGATCTCTTTATGGTTAAATTTGGAGCGATTGGTTGGGATTGCTTCACCTGTTCGCTAATGCTCGAGTCCTCATACTTCAGGAATGACAAGGTTACCCGTAGATAACCCGTTGGGTGTAATTAGTTTTTGGCGATAATTTTTCGTCAGTTCGAGTGATTTTCGATAGAAAATCGTATCGAGAACAGAAAAATTATTGTTAAAAACGGTTCTCGATTAGCTTCGCTCCGTTCGGCTGAGGCCTCGGGTCATTTTTTGTTCCGCTGCTCTGCACAAAAAACACTCGAACTGACGTTTTATTAATTACACCCAACTGGTTGTAGATGATAAAATTACATTGGAATTTTTATATAAATCGTAGTCCCATTTTTTACTTTTGATGTTATAGAAAGTGTTCCGTTTACCGATTGAACACGTTGTTGCATGTTTAATAAACCGATGCCTTCTTTTGTTTTTTCTAAATCGAAACCAATACCGTCGTCGGTTATAGATAACGAAAGCTGGTTTTCATCGATGATAAAACAGATAATGGTTTTTGTTGCCTTTGCGTGTTTGTTACTATTGCGTGTGGCTTCTTGAATAATTCGGTAGAGATGCATTTTTATTTCGCTAGAAACCAAATCCCAATTGATAGTTTCGTCGATTTGGAGTTCGTAATTGTTTTTTAAATGACTGTTTTGTTCGGCAATAAACTGCTTTAAAAGCGTCTTAAAACTATCTTTCTCTATGAAAAGCTCTTGGTTTAGATCGTGTGAAACATTTCGTATTTCATTTTCGATAAGGTGAATGTCCTCAATATAAGTCAAGCATTTATTAATCGTTTCTTGATCGTTTTTTTTAGATAAGACAAACAAATTGAGTCGTGTGCTGGCTAATTTGTTCATAATTCCATCGTGGAGTTCTAATGCGATGCGTTTCTTTTCTATTTGGCGTGCTTCTTCTACTTTTGCTTGTTGATTGAGCATGAGATGGTAAATTTCTTCATTCCCTTTTTGTTGTATTTGCAACAATAGCAACTCCTTTTGTTTGGCGCGCTGTCTAAAAATTACAAATAGCAATATAACGATGAGCAAAACACTTGATATAATTGATGTTAACACCCATTTTTGCTTTATTGCTGTTTCTTTTTCTTGAGTGATTTCGTCGGTTTCGAGCTGGATTTTGTAGAATTGATTACGAACTTTTCGTTGTTCAAATTGAATACTATCATTTTTTTCATGATATTCTTTTATGTATTTTGGCGCTTTGTCTTTATTGACAAAACCAGCATGGCTTAAAGCGGTTAAATAATAATATGGCGCTTTTGCCTCTTTAGCAAGTTGTAATGCTTTTTCAGAATAGAAAATGGCTTTTGAAGTGTCTTTTATTCGAAAATAATAATCTGATAAATACACATTATCTAAAGCGTATTCATTTTTTATTCCTAAACTGTCATATATTTTCATCGCTTTTTGAAACAAATCTGCAACTTTATAATACTCTTTTAATTGCATTTTACAATACGCCAAATTACTAGATAAATAGGCAACTGATTGAGGATTCACATTCATTAAACTTTTCCGCTTTAATCCTTGGTTAAAATAATATATAGCTTTATTATATTGCTTCAACTCTTTATAAGAATTCCCTATGTTATTTAAATCTATACTAACAAAATCTAATTTGTGGTTTTTTTGTGATAAAGAAAAATCAATATCTAATTTTAGCGCGGTTTTATGAATTTTAATTGCTTCATTATAATTTCTTAAATTATGAGCAATATTACCAAGTCGAGTCAAAATATCACTTGTAAAACTATTTGCTTTTCTGTTTTTTATTAAATTATAAGCTTGTCGTGTAGATAATTCTGAAGCTAAATAATCATCTATATCAAATTGTAATTCTCCTTTGTAAAAATAGACTTTAGCTAACTCTTCAAAATTTTTAGTTTTTTTATAAAATTTTTCAGCTTTAGTATAATAGTAAAATGCACTATCATGAATTTTATTCCGTCTATAATAACCTCCTAGATACCTGTAAAATCTAGCTAAATTTAATGTGTCTTTTGCTCTAGTTGACTTTTCAAAATGAATTCTACTTATTTTTTTATATCTTTTACCGTTTTTTATTCTACTAAAGTTAATTGATGCTTCACACAAATACCATCTTAAAACCGTATCATTCCTCCTCAAATCAATCAACGAAAAAGCTTTCTCATTCCATTTATCCCTTTCTGAAAAAGCTAACGTATCATTCCCCGCCAATTTCAAATATTTAGCAATAGAATCGTTATTGGCTTCAACCAAGTTTGAATTTTGCTTTTTATCACAACTAAAAAGCAATAGTAGTAAAATTAAAAAGAGATTGCGAATAGTTTTAATCATTGCATTTTTTTATAACATAAAACCAAATATAACAATAAGTACCTTTTACTTTTGTGTGGCATCGCACTTTTTTGATTGCTTATTTATTATAATAAAACAAAAAACAAGAAATCACAATTAAAGAAACGACTATTACTAAACTGGCGATACTTTTAGCAGTTGTGCTTTTCGATTTTGCCAACAAATAGACGAAAATTGCTGTAGAAATGGCAATAAAAACATACATTACAATCATTTTATCTCGATGACTTATACTTGAATTGGTTTGAATTGCCATTTTGTAAATGACTATTAAAATAAGTGGCAAAAACTCTAATTTTTGAAGAATGCTATTGTTTTTTGTCTTCATCTTTAATTATAAAAATAGAAACATAGATTTTTAATTGTGATTAAAATTGAAATGCTTGGCGTATATTCCTCTATGTTTCTATGGGTTTAACCAAATACCATTTAATCTTTAAAATGGTATAACTCAATCATTATGATTTTGTAAATGTAAAAAGGTGATTGTAATAAAATTTACAGTTTTTCTATACATTTTTAAAAAAATGCTTTTTAATTTTCCGACTTATAATCCCATGTGCACGCTACTACCGTCCAAAGTAATATTGCGCCTGGATGCAAAGCAAAAACCTTCCAATTCAGCACATTATAGGATTTCAAGTCGGCTTTAAAACAATTTATTGTATATTTAAAAAGTTCATTAGTAACTTCTTTTGACACATAAAAACAAACATATTTGATATAAGACATCACCGTTAAAATGTTTGCCATTACCGTCTGATCTTTGTAGTTTTTGACAATCAAATCTTCATATAATTGTACAGTTGGTATTGCATTGTTGTAATTCAATATGTTTATAAAACTTTCATAAATAAGGTCTTCTTCGTCTGTGAAATCAAGCGATTTCATATACAATTCGAGTAGTTTTTTTTCGATATACGGTTTGATATTGGATTCGAAAGTGGCTTCTTTATTTTGTTTTTGAACAGCAACAAATGTAATTAAAGAATCTAAACTTTGACACGTATTAAAACCCATAAAATCATAAGTGTTGGCACTTTTTAACGCATCTAATGTGTAAACAATGGAATCCAATTTTGTAGCAATTGCGGTTTGTTCTATAAACTTTAATTGCTCTTTTATAGTGGTTTGACTAAAGGAATTTACAGCAAATAAAAAGTGTATGACGAATACGCCAAATGAAAAGAGTTTCATAATTTTTAATTATTTATAATCCTACTTTGTGTCGTCGAAAACAAATTTGTAGGACTTGTTTTAGCTTCGTTATGGAAGTAAAATTAGAAAAGTGCATACAATAAAAATTACAGTTTTTCTATATATTTTTAACTGATTTGGATTTGGATTTCCGCCTACGCGGAAAAGACGCAATACTAAAATAAATATTCTGTGATAATTATGCGTCTTTCCCGCGCGTGTGGGAATCCATAATCAAACAAACAATACAAAAGCAGATTCCTTATTAGGCGGAAAAGACGCAATACTAAAATAAATGTTCACGGTTTATGCCGCGTCTTTCCCACGCATGTGGGAATCCATAATCTATTGGATTTAATTACAATGCTCGTTGTATGTATACAGGGTTGCGTTAGGGATTGAAGCGGCATCCTTTTGCGCAATGCAATGAAGCAAAAGATACAGCGGAAAGCCCGGCCCCGATGGATAAAAACAAGTTGTCAAACGTAGTTTTTACCAATCGGGGGAACGCCCAAAAAAAATACTTGATAAGAAAATGTTTTAAATCAAACCTTGATTTCTAGCTTCGCGGATAATGTCTTCATCGGTTCCTTTTTCGATGCCAAAAAACATTTTTATGGTCGCTTTTCTTTTATCGATAGCACTTACAGAGAGATGCAAATGCTCATGTAGATTTTTTGTTTTAATGCCTTGAGATAGCAATGTAATGATTTGACTGTTGTAATAATCAAGCACTTTACGGTTTTCTGCGACCTCCTTGTTGTGCTTTAGGACTGTTTTACTGAAGTATTTTTCACCACTCAAAATAGTTTCAAATACTATTAAAAATTCTTCGGATGTGAAATCGCTTTTTACTAATAAACCGTCTGGTTTACAGTTGTCTAAAATCCGAAATAAAACCAAAGATTCTGTGTGTGACGTAAGTACAACAACCTTTGCATTGGGTAAATATTCTTTAATAATGGGAATCAAATCTTCTCCTGAGTGAATATTTTTTTCAATAAATGGCGGCAACGTAACATCAATAAAAACCAAATCGAAAAGAAGCGCATTATTCGGATTTGTTATAATGTAATATGCTGTTTCACAGTCGTTTGCCTCTTTTGTGACGATTGAAAATCCCGATTTATTATAGGATAATATCGATTTATATCCTTCAATAATTGGTGCATGATCGTCGATCATTAAAATGTTTACAGAATTGTTTTCCATAATGTGAAACTATGAAAATTTATTTCAAAAACAAAATGAACTCCATTAAACGATAGAATTCTGTGTAAACGTGAATTCTATTATTATTGAATTTTAATTTAAACCACATAGATTCATAGCTTTTGAAACTTTTAATAGAAGCTTCGCTTTATTTTAGAGAACAATAGGGCTATGCTATAAAAATTTATTTTCTATGAAACTCTTATTTTCTATGATTCTATGTGGTTAAAATTAACAATCGAATTCAGATTATAAGTTTAATGAGTTATATTTCTAAATAATTTCCAGACGCAATAGTAGTAATAATAGCATCAATATTCTCTTTGTACGATTTAGAAAACGGCAGTTTTGTAGTCGTCTCTTTTATATGACAAACCGCATTACCAGTGTGAATACGCGATACAAAATCGATATTCACGATATAACTGTTATGAATTCGCACAAAAGGATATTTCATTACACCTTCAAAATGTTTTAAGGTTTTAAAAGCGGTAATCATTTCGCCAGAACTCAGGTGAATATCGGTCGAATTATTATCGGCTTGAAGATAACAAATGTCGGTAGCATTAATATACCGGTAATCGCCATACGATTTTACGCAAATAATAAGTGGTTTGGTTGGAGAATTTCCATTAGAAAACGTAACTTCATGATTGGATTCGTTGGCTAATGTATTGGATTTTGTCTCTTTATCTTCTTCTAAAATTACTTCATCTAGGATTTCTTCCGGAATTTCGTTGCTGTTTTCTGAAATGTTTTGTGGAATTTCTGTATATTCTTCAATAGCGTAATCTTCCTCTGGAGCATCAATAATTTGCTGGATTACCTTTTCTTCAAAAAGAATATTAGAAGTTAACGACGTGTCGCTATTTAAATCTCTGTTTAAACGCGCAATCGTTTTGCGAATGTCTTTTTGTTGAATTGGCTGAACTAAATAATCATAAACCCCGTATTTAATGGCTTCGTAAGCTAAATTCTCATTAAGAGCCGTGACAATTATTCTCGGAATTTGAGGTAAAAAACGATACAATTCATTGATTAATCGCAGTGATATGTCAGATGTTTTAGAATCTGGATTAATTCCTAAAAAAACGATATCCGGTTTGTATTCTAAAATACAATCCAATCCTTCATCATAATTCGCAGCAGAAGCAACAAATTCAAGGCCTTGAAAACTTTCAGCTACAGCTTTTGTCTTCAAAACATTGTTTTGATTGTCGTCAATGATAATAAAAGTGATCTTATTCAATACTTCCCTGTTTGATTGAGGCAAGCATCAGATAATTAAGTTTATTGTGTGATAGTCTTGGGGACTTTCTAGAATAATTTTTATAAAAATCGTTATTCCGAGTCTAAAATACTGTAATTAATTCTATGTTAACTCTTTCTGAATTACAAGTTTTCAACTATTAGATGTATGGGAAATAAATACGACCAATAACACACATTATTTAAAAAACAGCTGTAAAATTAACTCATTCGGAGGGTTGTTTATAAAAACACGAAGAAGTAATTAACAATTGCTATTTGATTTTGGCTTATTTTTTATTGTTTATTATTTGAAAAGCATCGTTTTCATAAGCATTTACAATAAAAAGTATTTCAAATTCGCTATTCCTATATTGCGATATTGTACATAAAAATAATAACTATATCTATTTGATTTTAAATTTTTTACATTCTGAAATAAGCAATACTTTTCTTATCATTTTTAACTATTATAAACTTTTAGTAGCTTTGCACCGATTTGATTTTTTCTAAGCTTATTTGATAAGCGAATAACAATCTTTTAATTGTATTTTGGATCTAAGCAAGGAATCCATTTTATTTATTTTAAAAACAGTGTGATAATATAGCGATATGGGAATTACGAAAACTTTTGGCTTTGCCTTTAAAATCAACGAAACAGCCGATATTTTAAAAGCATTAGGAAATCCAGCTCGACTGAAAATTATGCAACTTTTACTGCAATCGAAATCGTGTGTTTGCGGCGATTTTTTAGAAGTATTGCCTTTGGCGCAATCGACCGTTTCCAAACACTTATCCGAATTAAAACGGGTGAAATTAATTAAAGGAAAAGATATCGGCAATAACATTTCCTATTCGATAAACGAAAAAACTTGGGATAAAGTAAAAGATTTTTTACTGACGGAAATCCAATTTAAGGCCGAATAGTTGGAGTTGGTTTAAAAAGCCACTGATTCACTGATTTAAATATATAATCAGGGAATCAGTGGCTTTTTTATTTTGAATTGTAATCTATTTTGTGCGTAACAACCAATTTCTCATTGAAACCTCATCATTAATAATTCTTTTTAAATCAGCAATTTTAACGCGGTCTTGTTTCATAGAATCGCGATGACGAATGGTTACGGTTTGATCTTCTAACGTTTGATGGTCAACTGTGATGCAAAACGGAGTTCCTAAAGCATCCTGACGGCGATAACGACGGCCAACGGCATCTTTTTCATCATACGCAACGGTAAAGTCCCATTTTAAATCTTCGATGATTTTTTGAGCTACATCGGGCAAACCATCTTTCTTTACCAATGGTAAAACAGCCGCTTTTGTTGGTGCTAATACTGATGGTAAACGCAAAACTGTTCGTGTAGAACCATCTTCTAAAATTTCTTCTTGCAAAGACGTTGCGAATACTGCTAAAAACATTCTGTCTAAACCAACAGAAGTTTCTACAACATACGGTGTGTAATTTTTATTCTCATCAGTATCAAAATATTGCATTTTTTTACCCGAATATTGTTCGTGTGCTTTTAAATCAAAATCGGTTCGTGAATGAATTCCTTCTAATTCTTTAAATCCAAATGGGAAATTGAACTCTATATCGGCAGCAGCATTGGCGTAATGTGCTAATTTTTCATGATCATGGAAACGGTAATTTTCTCTTCCTAAACCAAGAGATAAATGCCATTTTAAGCGCGTTTCTTTCCAGTATTCGTACCATTTCATTTCTTCACCTGGTTTGACAAAGAATTGCATTTCCATTTGTTCGAATTCGCGCATACGGAAAATGAATTGTCTTGCAACAATCTCGTTTCTAAAGGCTTTTCCAGTTTGTGCAATTCCGAACGGAATTTTCATTCTACCTGATTTCTGCACGTTTAAGAAATTCACAAAAATTCCTTGTGCCGTTTCCGGACGTAAGTATAAATCCATTGCCGTATCGGCAGAAGCTCCTAATTTGGTTCCGAACATCAAGTTAAACTGACGCACTTCGGTCCAGTTTCTAGAACCTGTTTCTGGATCAGCGATTTCCAATTCTTCAATCAACGCTTTTACGTCTTCTAAATCGCCAGAACCTAATGAACGTCCCATTCTTTCTAGGATTTCTCTTTCTTTCGAAAGGTATTCCATCACACGTGGATTGGTCGTTTTGTATTGTTCTTCGTCAAACGAAGTTCCGAAACGCTCGCGTGCTTTTTCGATTTCTTTTTTGGCTTTCAGATTTAATTTTTCGGCATAATCCTCAATTAAAACATCGGCGCGGTATCTTTTTTTAGAATCTTTGTTGTCAATTAATGGATCGTTAAAGGCATCAACGTGACCCGAAGCTTTCCAAGTTGTTGGGTGCATTAAAATCGCCGAGTCGAGTCCGACGATGTTTTCGTGCATTTGCACCATCGCTTTCCACCAATATTCGCGGATGTTTTTCTTTAATTCTACTCCGTTTTGTGCATAATCGTATACTGCACTTAATCCATCGTAAATTTCGCTTGACGGAAAAATAAATCCGTATTCTTTTGCATGCGAAACTACATTCTTAAATATATCTTCTTGTTTTGCCATGCTGCAAAAATATAAAAGTGATAGTAAAAAGTAGCTACTTTTTTAAATTGAATGGTTTTTTTATTTAATTTTATCGTTATCTAAGCCATATATTATGTTTCGAATCCTAATTAATTTGTTTTTTCCTAGAGTTTGCTGTGGTTGTAATTCCTTTTTACTAACTGATGAAAGCGTACTTTGTACGGTTTGTCGCCACGAGATTCCACTTACCAATTTTCACAACAATCCGAAAAACGAAGCGATTTCAAAATTTTACGGAAAAATTCCGATTGAATTTGCTGCGGCATTGTTTCATTTTCAGAAAAAAGGAATCGTTCAGGAGATGATTCATAAATTGAAATACAAAGGCCACGAAGAAATTGGCGAAATGATTGGCTTTTGGTACGCGGAAGAATTAAAAAATGTAGCACAAATTAAGTCGATTGATTGTATTATTCCTGTTCCGTTGCACCCTAGAAAGTTGAATCAACGAGGATATAATCAAGTGACTACTTTTGGGAAAGCCTTGTCGGAAAGTTTGTCTATTCCTTTTATTGATAGTGTTTTGATGCGAAAAGTGTATTCTAAAACGCAAACCAAAAAATCATTATTGAAACGATCGGAATTGAATACTGCTGTTTTTGATGTGGTTTTTGATGCGTCGATGATTGGCAAACATTTCTTATTGATAGACGATATTATTACAACTGGTTCAACGCTTGAAGCTTGCTCGAGAGCTTTGTTGAAAATTCCGGATGCAAAAGTGAGTGTTGTGTGCATGGCGATGACGCAATGATAACGGTTTTATGTATATTTAAGGATTCTCTAGCCCTGATTGTAATGGAAATACTTATGATAACAAGGCGATTTTTTCATGAATTAAAAAGAACGACCAAAGGAAGTTACTTTTTAATCATAGAAAAAAAGCCATGGTGAAATAAGATTGGAATGGAAAGCAGGAAACAGCTCCTAATAAAAGTATAAAAGATTTCGTTTCCACTAAATATAATTGTTATTTTGTGACTCGAAATTTGTTGTACATGTCACACTCTTTTTTTAAATGTTTTCTCTTGATTTTGTTGCTATCTATAGTTGGTTGCGCCAAGAGAGGCACAATTACTGGCGGTTCGAAAGACACGTTAGCTCCCGTCTTGCATAGCAGTTCCCCAAAAAATGGCACGATTGATTTTACTGGAAAAGAGATTAAATTGAATTTTAACGAATATGTGAAACTCAAAAATGTAGCCAAGCAGTTGATTGTTTCGCCTCCTATGAAAAGGCCTCCTGAGATTTTGCCAAACAACGCCAGTAAGGTTATTACCATTAAGATTAGGGATACTTTGCAACCCAATACTACGTACAGTTTTAATTTCGGTCAAAGTATTGAAGACAACAATGAAGGCAATGCTTTAACGCAATTTAAATATGTTTTTTCGACGGGAAGTTTCATCGATTCGTTGGCTTTAAAAGCGACTTATAAAGATGCATTGGAGAAAAAATCGGACAATTTTATTTCGATTATGTTGTATGAAGTGAATGAAAAGTACAACGATTCTACAATTTATAAAGAAACGCCGAAATACATTACCAATTCGCTAGACAGCTTGAAAATAGTGACATTAGAAAATTTGAAGCAAGGAAAATACCGATTGATTGCTTTGAAAGACGAAAATAAAAACAACAAATTCGACCCAAAACAAGATAAGATTGGTTTTTTAAAAAATTTTGTTACGGTTCCGAATGACACGTTATACCAATTGGAAATGTTTAAAGAAAGATTTCCTTTTAAGGTTTTGAAACCGAGTCAAGCTTCTGGAAACAGAGCCACTCTTGGTTATGAAGGCAGTCTAAAAGACGTGCAATATGAAGTGAGAAAAGGAAGTGAAACCATTCCGTTTAAGGTGACGCAATTGCCAAAAAAAGATTCGGTGCAAGTTTGGTTTCAACCAATAAAAAACGATTCTATTTCGATTACACTATCGCAATACAAATCGAATTCGAATTTTGTTTTGAAGTTAAAAGACCTGAAAAAAGACACGTTGCATCTTTCGTTGGAACGAAGTGGTGTTTTACCGTTTAGAGAAAAAATGGCTGTTAATTCTAGTATTCCATTAGTTAAAATAGATAATTCGAAAATCAAATTAGTTAACAGAGAAGCTGTCAATATTGCTTTTAAAACCAATTATGACGAATGGAAACAACAGTTGGTTTTTGATTTTGATAGGCAACCTTTAGAAAAATACACGATTACTGCTTTACCAGGCGCAGTGACTGATTTTTATGAGCGGACAAACGACACTTTGAAGTCCACTTTTACGACGCAAAATACGACAGATTACGGTAATTTAAGAGTGGTTTTGGAAAAAGTAAAACGTTTTCCGGTACTAGTGGAATTGACCGATAATGATGGTAAAATACTGGCAACGCATTATTCTGAAAAAGAAACAACCATCGATTTTAATTTAGTGGAACCCGCAAAATTCACACTTCGATTGATTTATGATGATGATAAAGATGGACTTTGGACTCCGGGAAGTTATATCGAAAAACGCTTGAGTGAAGAAGTGATTTACTTTCCGAAAGAAATTGACGTTAGGGCCAATTGGGATGTGGAGCAGCCGTTTGATGTAGGAAAATAATTTTAAACTCTAAAGACACATAAGATTTATAAAATGGTAAAACTGTCTTTATCATTTAAGAATGCTAGCTTTTTTCTGGTTTCTAACATCAATTCTCTGTCTAATTCTACTATAAAAACACCTTCGTTTTCTTGTGGTTCATGAATGTAATTTCCTAGAAAATCAATAGCTTGTGAATGTCCAACGTAGACGTATTGGTTATCATCAGTTCCTACTCTGTTTACTCCAATCACATAACTCATGTTTTCTACGGCGCGCGCTTTTAATAAAATATCCCATGCATTTACACGTGGTTTGGGCCAATTGGCAACATAAATCAACAAGTCATAATTTTCCACATTTCGTGCAAAAACAGGAAAACGCAAATCGTAACAAATGAGCGGACAAATTTTGAAACCTTTGTAGTTAATTATTAGTTTTTCAGTGCCCGAAGTGTAGATTTTGTCTTCTCCAGCTAAAGTAAACAGATGCCTTTTATCGTAATGTTGTACTTCTCCAGACGGAAAAACAAAAACCAATCGGTTGAAATAATTTCGGTTTTCTTGAATAACCAAACTTCCAGTGATGGCGCAGTTTTTAGTTCGTGCTATTTCTTTTAACCACAAAATCGTTTCACCTTGCATGGTTTCGGCCACTTTTTCGGGATTCATCATAAAACCAGATGTGAACATTTCGGGTAGTACAATCAAATCGACATATTGCGAAATAGAGGTAATCTTTTCTTGAAGTGACGATCTGTTTTCACTGGGGTTTTCCCACGATAATGACGTTTGGATTAATGCTATTTTCATGTTTTAATTAACCCTTTCAGGGTTTAAAACCCTGAAAGGGTTTTGTTTATTTAATTGTTATTTCATCGATAAAAATATACGCATCGCCTCCAGCACCTTGGTGCCAATCGGGTAATTTTCCGAAGTTATAGGCTTTTACTTTTACATATTTAGCTTTGATTTCCTTGTTGGATTTGAAGCTGAAATTGGTAATTTTGTTTTCGGATTCCTTAGGATCTAACGAATTATTTACAAATCCAACTAACGTAAAATTGACATTATCGGATGAAGTGTAATATTCGACTTTGGTTGGCATTAAAATCCACGAACGCGAATCCTGAAGAAATGTAGCGTTAAAATTAGAAATGCTTTTTTCTGTTTGTAAATCGATGGTAGATTCAAAATCCTGACTTTGATACCCTTGCCAATCGCCTTTGCGCCAATTTTCGGTACCATTAATCCCGTCTAATAAACCGTCTGGTCCGCCAGCATGGTATTGTTTATCATAAATTGATTTGATGTTGATGGTGTAATTGTTTGGTTTTTTGAAGAAAGTGGCTCTAACAAAAGTACTTTTTTCATTTCCATTTTTAGCAACACATATCATCTTTGTTGTTTTATCAATTTCTATACTTTGATTGTACTTAATCAAATTACTTGGAACAAATTGATATGGTTTGTCATCAATGTAATAGTAAATTTCGTCTTTTGGATTTTGAGATTGAATTTCAACATTCATTTTATCTTTAAACGATTTACTTTCTGCTTGAATAACTGGAACAGGAATAATTTTTTTTATATCTGATTCTAACATTCCAACAGCAGCAGTCTCTTCTTCATCTGAATCTTCATCAAAATAAACCAAATCAATGGCTTCTGATTTTTTTGTTATGATTTTTGAAGTTTTACTTTCAAAATTGACTTTTATTTTATCAAAAAAGGGAATGGTTGTACTCCATCCTATTTCTCCTGGAGTAACTTGATAAATCCCCATAGAACTCAACACATACCACGCACTCATTTGACCGCAGTCTTCGTTGCCAATCAATCCGTCTGGGGCGTTTTTGTAGAAATTATTTAAAATAAAATGTACTTTCTCTGTTGTTTTTTCTGGTTTACCAACGTAATTATATAAATACGCCATATGATGACTCGGTTCGTTTCCGTGTGCGTATTGGCCGATTAAACCTGTAACATCGGCTTGTTCGCGACCAGTAGTTTTACTTTCGCTGTTGAACATTTCATCGAGTTTGGCTTCAAATTTTTGGTTACCGCCATACGCTTCAATCATTCCAGGAATGTCTTGTGGCACGAAGAACGAATATTGCCATGAATTTCCTTCGGTAAAATTATTGTTGATTTCACGAGCATCAAAAGGTTTGTCCCAACCGCCGTTTTTCTTTGGACGCATGAATCCGACGTTCCAATCTAAGACATTCTTCCAACTTTGGGAACGTTTCATGAAATAATCGTAATCTTCTTTTTTATTTAAAATCATTGCCATCTGAGCGATACACCAATCGTCGTAAGCATACTCAACTGTTTTGGAAACACTTTCGTGTTCATCGTCCATTGAAATAAATCCTTGTTTTTTGTAGGCATCCAATCCTAAATGGTCGAGCATCGCACTGTGTTTGGCGGCTTCAAACGCTTTTTCGTGATCAAAACCTTTGATGCCTTTTGCCATCGCATCCGCCATTACCGAAACGGAATGATAGCCAATCATGCAATCGGTTTCGTTGGATGCTAATTCCCAAACGGGTAATCGTCCACCTTGTTCGTATTGTTTGAGAAACGTATTGATGAAATCGGCGGTGCGTTTTTTATCAATTAAAGTGTATAGCGGATGCGCTGCTCTAAACGTATCCCAAAGCGAGAAAACAGAATAGTAATCAAACCCTTCTCCTTCATGCACTTTATTGTCCCGACCACGATATTTTCCGTCTAAATCTTGCGCAATATTGGGTTGGACCATTGTGTGGTATAAAGCGGTGTAGAAAACCGCGAGTTTATCTTTATCTGTTGAAGTTACTTCAATTTTTGAAAGTTCTTTGTCCCAAAGTTGCGCTGCATTTTGCTTCACTTTGTTGAAATCCCAACCTTTAATTTCAGACATGTTTAGTTTGGCACCTTCATAACTTGTTGGCGAAAGAGCCACTTTTACTAAAATGGTTTCTCCTTTTTTTACTTGTTTGGAAAAACTCAATTTGACAACCGTTCCTGAATAGAAGCCTTTTCGATTCTCTTGATTCGCTTCTGATTTGTTGATTTGCATCGGAACGCTGAATTCAATTCGGGCATAAACGTATTGGTCTTTCGCCCATGCTTCACTTCTTCGTAGAATTTCTATCGTTTTACTGTTGATAATTTTCACATCGCCATATAGCAATTTATCGCGATGGTTCAAATCGAGAATAATGTTTGCTAACCCTGCATTATTAAAAGTATATTGATGAAATCCAACGCGTGTGGAAGCGGTTAAATTGACGTCAATGTTGTGTTTATCTAACTTGATAGTATAAAACCCAGCTGTTGCTTTTTCATTGGAATGAGAAAATTTCGACCTATATTCTTTCGGATTGAAATTAGGTTCTCCCATTGTTGGCATCAGCATGATATCGCCATAATCGGTGCAGCCAGTTCCGTTTAAATGCGTGTGTGAAAATCCGTAAATGAGTTTGTCGTCGTAATGATAGCCGGAACAACCGTCCCAACTGCCGTCGATTCGGGTATCGGGAGAAAGTTGCACCATTCCGAAAGGCACAGTGGCACCCGGATAGGTGTGTCCGTGACCACCTGTTCCGATCATGGGATTGACGTATTGATGAAGATTTTGACTTAAACTTACTGCAGATAAAACGAGTAGTAATGAAGAAAAAAGGGATTTCATTGGTGTTGATTTGATTTTCAAATATACCAATTTTTATCGAAAATTTGTTATGAATTGTAGTCTGCGTTTGCTTCGCCAGTTCGGCTTTCAGCCTCGTGTGGGATTGGAAGCGGTATCCTTTTGCGCAATGTAATGGAGCAAAAGATAAAGCGGAAAGCCCATAAACGCCCACCTGAAGCACAGCCGAATTGAGCGTAGCTAAATAAAAAACGCATACCAATTACGGAATGCGTTTTTACTATTGACTACTGCCTATTATTTCAAACTCGCAGCTAAGTATTCTCTATTCATACGAGCAATGTTCTCTAATGAAATGCCTTTTGGGCATTCGATTTCGCAGGCACCAGTGTTGGTACAATTTCCGAATCCTTCTTCGTCCATTTGGCGCACCATGTTTAAAACACGGGCGGTAGCTTCTACTTTTCCTTGCGGAAGTAAAGCGTATTGCGACACTTTGGCTCCGACGAACAACATAGCAGAACCGTTTTTGCAACTCGCAACACAAGCGCCGCAACCAATACAAGCCGCAGCTTCAAAGGATTTGTCGGCATCGTGTTTTGGAATTGGAATCGCGTTCGCGTCCATCGTTCTACCGGAAGTGTTTACCGATACGAAACCTCCCGCTTGTTGGATTCTGTCGAAAGAACTTCTGTCTACCACTAAATCTTTGATTACCGGGAATGCTTTACTTCGCCATGGTTCGATGAAAATCGTGTCGCCATCGTTGAATTTACGCATGTGCAATTGACAAGTTGTAGTTCCGGTATCAGGTCCGTGTGGTCTTCCATTGATGTGTAAAGAACAAGCTCCGCAGATTCCTTCGCGACAATCGTGGTCGAAAGCGACTGGTTCTTTTTGCTCGTTGATGAGTTCCTCGTTCAATTGATCGAGCATTTCTAAAAACGAACTGGCAGTAGAAACATTATCTAATTTATAGGTTTCCATGCTTCCTTTTGTCTGGGCGTTCTTCTGACGCCAGATTTTAAGGTTTATATTGATGTTTTTTGCTGCGCTCATATTCTTTAAATTTAGCCAATAGCCATTAGGCAAAAGGCATTAGTAGTTACTGTTTACTCGACTCTAATTTATTTATAAATGAATTTATCATTTTACTTTCTTCTGTAATTTGGTTCATTAAATCGGAAAATAAAGTTTCATTTTTAATGAATTTTAATTTTTGGGCAACTATTAGTTGTGTCTCTAATTCAAATAAAGAACCTCGTGAAATACTCACAAAATGAATATAACTTTGAGTAGAATTTCTTCCATATCCTTCAGCAATATTTGAGGGTATTGAAACCGCTGCTCTTTTTAATTGACTTGTTAAAGCATACATTTCTTCTTTTGGAAAATCTTCAACTAGTTCATATAATTTAATACTAATGTCAATTCCTTTTTGTCAAATTAATAAATCCTTATATGATTTTATCTGCGTCATCACTATTGCCTATCAGCTAATGCCTAATTACTTATAATTTCTAGCTGCAATTTTAATAAACTCGTATTTCAATTCTTCTTTGTTCAGAATTTCTTGAGTGATGTCGTAACCCATGTATTCCCATGCGCCAACGAAAGAAAAGTTTTCGTCATCACGAAGTGTTTCTCCTTCAGAATCTTGGTATTCATCACGGAAGTGACCACCGCAAGACTCTTTGCGTTGTAACGCATCCATTGCCATTAACTGACCCAAGTCGATGAAGTCGGCAACGCGCAATGCTTTTTCTAATTCTGGATTTAATTCGTCGGAAGTTCCCGGAACGTAAACGTCTTTGTAGAATTCCTCTTTTAAAGCGGCAATTTCAGTAATAGCTTCTTTTAAACCCGCTTCGTTTCTTCCCATTCCGACTTTATTCCACATAATCAATCCCAAGCGTTTGTGGAAATGATCTACGGTTTTAGAACCTTTATTGCTAAGGAATTTATCGATAGTTTCTTTTACACGTCTTTCTGCATCGATGAATTCGACAGAATCGGTTGCGATTTTTCCAGTCCGGATTTCGTCGGCCAAATAATTGGAAACAGTGTAAGGCAATACAAAATATCCATCCGCTAAACCTTGCATTAAAGCAGAAGCTCCTAAACGATTCGCTCCGTGATCTGAGAAATTGGCTTCCCCAGCAACGAAACAACCCGGAATAGTAGATTGTAAATTGTAATCAACCCAGACGCCTCCCATAGTATAATGCACGGCAGGATAGATTTTCATTGGTGTTTCATACGGATTTTCGTCGGTTATTTTTTGGTACATCGTAAACAGGTTCCCATATTTTTCTTCCAGCCATTGTTTTCCTAAAGCTGTAATTTCTTCTGGAGATGGATGGTGATTTCCTTTGGCATACGCCGCTTGTTTTCCTTTTGTTTGAATTTCGGTAGAGAAATCCAAATACACGCCTTCGTTGGTATCGTTGGATTCGATTCCGTGACCTTGGTCACAACGCTCTTTTGCCGCTCTTGACGCTACATCACGAGGTACTAAGTTTCCAAATGCAGGATATCTTCTTTCTAAGAAGTAATCCCTATCTTCTTCTGCAATTTGTGTTGGTTTTAAATTTCCGGCACGAATCGCTCCCGCATCTTCTTTTTTCTTTGGAACCCAAATACGTCCAGAGTTTCTTAATGACTCTGACATTAAAGTCAATTTGGATTGATTGGTTCCGTGAACTGGAATACAAGTTGGGTGTATTTGCACATAACACGGATTGGCAAATAAAGCGCCTTGCTTGTGGATTTTCCATCCGGCAGTTACGTTACTTCCCATCGCATTGGTAGAAAGAAAATACACATTTCCGTAACCTCCTGTTGCGATGATTACAGCATGAGCTGAATGTCTTTCCAATTCTCCTGTCACTAAATTTCGTGCTATGATGCCGCGTGCTTTCCCGTCAACTTTTACCAAATCTAACATTTCGTGACGGTTGAATTGTTGCACGCGCCCCAATCCGATTTGTCTTGATAAAGCGGAATAAGCTCCTAATAATAATTGTTGTCCTGTTTGTCCGGCAGCGTAAAAAGTTCTTTGAACTTGTGTTCCTCCAAACGAACGGTTGTCTAATAATCCGCCGTAATCACGAGCAAAAGGAACGCCTTGTGCTACACATTGGTCGATGATGTTAGAAGACACTTCCGCTAAACGGTGAACGTTCGCTTCACGTGCTCTGTAATCGCCACCTTTAATCGTGTCGTAAAACAATCGAAACGTACTATCTCCGTCATTTTGGTAATTTTTCGCAGCATTTATACCGCCTTGAGCGGCAATAGAATGAGCACGACGTGGCGAATCCTGAAAACAAAATGCTTTTACATTGTAGCCCATTTCACCAAGAGAAGCTGCAGCAGAAGCACCTGCCAAACCAGTTCCTACAACGATAATATCAATTTTTGGTCGGTTGTTTGGAGCGACTAATTTTAAATGATCTTTATAATCAGTCCATTTGTCAGAAATATTTCCTTCAGGTATTTTAGAATCTAAATTCATAGCTTGATATTAATGATTAAAATGATGAACTAATGCAATTAAAATAAATCCGAAAGGAACTATTATTGCAAATGCATATCCTAATTTATTGATTATTGGTGAGAATTTATTGTTGAATCCAACCGATTGGAACGAAGAACCGAAGCCATGCCACAAGTGCAATGACAACAGTAAAAAAGACACACAATAAATACCCGTACGAACTGGACTTTCAAATTTGTGCACCATTTCACCAAAATAACGGGTGGCGTCAATTGGATTAACATCAACATATTTATATACCATTTCGGGAATCCAAAAATCATAAAAATGTAGGCCCAAAAAAGCAAGAACAACGAGTCCGGAAACAATCATGTTTCGAGACGCCCAGCTCGAATTGGCTGCACCGTTGTATTTTGCATAAGCTATTGGTCTGGCACTTCTGTTTTTTAATTCCAATACAAATCCCATTACAAAATGAAATACAACACCAAGCACTAAAATAGGTTGCATTACATATTGTATCAATCCGTTATTTCCCATAAAATGGGAGAATTCGTTAAAGGTATCTTCACTAAGAATCGAAATGAAATTAACAAAAAAGTGTAGTGATAAAAAGGAAATTAAGAAAAGTCCCGAGAGAGCCATAGCTACTTTTTTAGCTATTGAAGACTTTAACAAAGTAGATTCTGCCATAATTGCGTAAATTTTGTTTAAAAAATCAAACAAAAATACACCTATTTGATAATAACTACAACCTTTTCAATATAATTTATAATGAATTTAAAGTGTGTTTAACAATTGTTGAAATGGATTTGACGAGAGCCGTTTTTATTTCACATACGTTGGAATTAATCCACGTAATCCCATATCAAACACGTTTTCGCCGTTTGCTGGTTCGTATTTACCGTCAAGTGGAACAACTTCTTGCCATTCGAAACTTTGGTTTATCGAAAGCGAAAGTGTTACTACTACATTATTTGTTTCGGCTCCCGTTATAGTTAAAGGAGTTGTAAATTGTCCTGTAACAACACATGATCCGGCTGGAATTGGAGAAGTTGCCGACAACGGATTCGGAACAGTTGTAGCATTTGCAGGTGCTTGCCCTGAAGTAGAATAAGGAAAATCATTTAACGCAAATGCCCAATATCCTTGTGCTCTGTTAGCATTTACAGGGAAAATGCTATTGCCAATTGAATGTGTTCCAATGTAGCTCTTATAACCAACAAAACTAGCTAATGTCCCAGCATAATCAACACCCGCATTACGAACATTAATTTGGTAATTTTGATACGATAACGAAACACGCAACCATTCGTAATTTCCAGCTGCCAATTGGCTTAACGGGATTTCTAAAAACGTTTCATCTTGTGCTACAATTCTGGATTGACTAAAATCGATGGCTGAACTTCCGCCAAGAGTCGTTTCTTGCGCATGGTAAACAACAGATCCTTGACCTAATTGTGTAAATGCACTTGGCGCAAATTCGATATAATGAGCAGAAATGGAATTGAAAATTGGGGTTTGAGCTGCATTTCCTGCAGCAACCGTTGAGGGCTGTCCTAAACTATTTAATCGCGCTTGATTAGGATTAAATTTAAATTTTACAATCAACATTGGCTCAGAAGCCGTATCGTCTTTATCATCACAAGAAAAGAAACATATACTAATGGTCAATACTATTGCAAATAAAAGGAACTTTTTCATAAGCGTTTGTTTTTGTTTGTTGATTAGGAATGGCGAAAGTAGTTATACTTCCAGGATTAGACATAATTAATATGTTTTTGTTACGTCTTCATCTATAACGAGAATATAGTCTGCTTTATTGTAATGCTCTTTTTCCAATTTGGAAATGTCTTTTTGTTCCACAGTTGAAATGGTAATTATTCGAATATTGGGATGATAGTTTTTCAAATACCAATTGATGCCTTCAAAATTATCGGAGTGATAGCTTCCATTGTAATGGATAAAAACGGAATTGCTGCTTACGTTTTTGTTTATAAAATACGCCATCGTTGCATCTTTACTAGCTTGTGCTTTTAGCATATTTGGAGACGCGTGATCGCCCATCATTTTGATCATTTCGACATAACCTGGTAAATTAGCGTCGTACGGAATTGGTAGTGGCGCTATCCAAGATTTTTCTTCAACCGAAAGTGTTTCGAGCACTTCAAATCCTTTTTTTGATACCATAGAAGCATATCGTCTCGGAATATTGGTAGCAATAAATGACACATTTTTATCTTTAGCAAAATCTACTAAAGGTTTGTAATCGGTTTTATAATTGGGCCATAAACGTGCTGTTGAATCTAATTTTTTTTGATTGATTTCTCCTTTTAAGTAGTGATTGAGTTGCTTTTGATTGTCGGCTTCGAGCATTTCGGCTCCGAGAACAATGGATGATTTTTCGGCAATATCTTTGGTCAATTCCAATTGCAACCAATGGGAAATAGCGTTGTTATGAAATTCTCCAAAAAGCACGACTTCTGTTTTTAATGCTGCTTTTAAAAGTTTCTTATAGGAAGTTTTGTTTCCGTTTTTATCGAAAAGTTGGTACGCTTTTTTATCTTGAGCCTGAATTAGTATCGAAAAAAACATTAGGAATGTTACAACTTTTGCTTTCATGGTGAATTTTATTTGTTATTTGCACTCTTGCGTCTTTCCCGCGCAGGCGGGAATCTACACATTGATATGGATTCCCGCCTGCGCGGGAAAGACGGTAGTAGTAAAGATAGTTAGTTTTGCAATTTCACGACAATCATTAAATATTTTATAAAAATATTGATTTAAACCTTGAAACAAAACTAATTGTATTAAAATCAATATTTTTGTTTTGAAATAACACAAACTATGGCAGCTGCTTCAAAAAATAATTTTCTCGAATTTGCACTTTCGTTTCTCGATTCCGACAACGATTCGTCACAAAAATTAATGGAAGAAGCATTACATTATTTCTCCCTTTTGGAATTAAGAAAAAATGAATACTTTGTCAAGGAAAACGAAATTTGCACCTATTTTTGCTACGTTGAAAGTGGCATTATGCAACATTCCATCGAAGTTTTAGGAGAAGAAAAAACATCTTATTTAGCATTAAAAAACTCCGTTACTTCCTCTTTAAATAGTTTCTTATTTCAAAAACTTTCTAGAAAAAACATTAAAGCCATTTCTGATTGTGAATTGTGGATTATAGATTTAAAAAAGTTCAAAAATCTGATAGAAAACAACAATGCTTTTCATCAATTTTATTACAATTTAATTGAAAAGCAAATTTGTTTGATTGATGATTACCGCATTGATTTGCTTACTCTGACTCCCGAGGAACGCTACAAAAAACTGCTAATCACAGAACCAAAATTATTACAAGAAGTGCCACTTCATTATTTAGCTTCATTTCTCGGAATTTCTTCCCGACACATGAGTCGCATTAGAAAAAATATAAAATAACGCCATTTGGCTACACAATCAGAAACTAGATTGTTTAATTTTGACCATCGAACAATCGAACAATTGAATAATCCAAAAATCAAAAACATGAAATACCACCAAATAGACCGCGGTTTATACATTAAAAACAGGACGAAATTTACTTCGCAAATGAAACCGAATAGTGTTGCTGTTTTTAATTCCAATGATATATATCCCGTGAGTGCCGACAGTACACTGCCATTTGCGCAGCATCGCGATATTCTTTATTTATCTGGAGTTGACCAAGAAGAAAGCATCTTATTGCTTTTTCCAGATGCGCCGTATGATAATTTAAAAGAGATTCTTTTTCTAAAAGAAACCAACGAACACATTGCGATTTGGGAAGGTGAAAAACTAACCAAAGACCTTGCATTTGAAGTATCTGGAGTGAAAACCGTAATTTGGTTGCAGGATTTTCATAAAACCTTGAAAGAAGTAATGGCGTATGCTGATACGATGTACATCAACACCAATGAACATTATAGGGCAAGTATTGAAACCGAGACTCGTGAGGCGCGTTTTATCAAATGGTGGAAAGAAAATTATCCAGCTCATAAAGTCGAAAAAGCCAATCCTATTTTACAGCGTATTCGTTCGATTAAAGAAAGTGAAGAACTCGATTTGATTCAAACTGCCTGTGATATTACCGAAAAAGGCTATCGCCGTGTTTTGAATTTCGTAAAACCCAACGTAATGGAATACGAGATTGAAGCCGAATTTGCGCATGAGTTTTTACGAAATCGCTCCAAAGGTTTTGCTTATACGCCGATTATTGCTTCTGGAAATAATGCGAATGTGTTGCATTACATCGAAAACAACCAACAATGCAAAGCGGGTGATTTAATTTTATTAGATGTTGGTGCTGAATATGGTAATTACTCAAGCGATATGACACGTATGGTTCCAGTTTCTGGACGTTTTTCTGATCGACAAAAAGAAGTGTACAACGCTGTTTTACGTGTGAAAAACGAAGCAACTAAAATGTTGGTTCCGGGAGCTTTTTGGAAACAATATCATGTAGAAGTTGGTAAAATAATGACTTCCGAATTACTAGGTTTGGGATTGATTGACAAAGCCGATGTGCAAAATGAAAATCCGGATTGGCCTGCGTATAAAAAATATTTCATGCACGGAACGTCGCACCACATGGGATTAGACACACACGATTACGGATTGTTGCACGAAGCCATGCAGGCGAATATGGTATTTACGGTGGAACCTGGAATTTACATTCCGGCAGAAGGTTTCGGAATTCGTATTGAAGACGATATGGTCATTCAGGAAAAAGGAGCAGCGTTTAATTTGATGCGCAACATTCCGATTGAGGTGGAGGAAATTGAATCGATAATGAATTCTTAGAAGAAAATAAAGAGAAAAGAAGAAAGACGGCTTAGGATGGTAAGTCGTTTTTTTATTACCACAATAATGCACAAAAGTTTACTTTGCTTATGTGACTTTGTTTTCCTTTGATTCTTATGTGGTAAAAAAGACACGAAAGTTTTTCAAAATAATTCTTGCGTTCGCAGTTAAAATCTATTTTTGTAATAATGAAAACCACCACCTACAAAAACACCAAAATCTCCTATTCCGACCATGGAAAAGGAACTGCGATTGTTTTACTCCACGGTTATTTGGAAAATAAAGAAATGTGGAACGCTTTTATACCAGAACTTTCAAAGAAATATAGAATAATTACTATTGATTTATTAGGTCATGGCAAAACCGATTGCTTGGGTTATGTGCACACTATGGAAGACCAAGCTGATGTAGTTCATGCGATTTTACACGATTTGAAAATTAGAAAAGCGGTTTTCATTGGACATTCGATGGGTGGTTATGTGGCATTGGCTTTCGCGGAATTGTATCCCGAAGTGATGAAAGGATTGGTACTTTTAAATTCGACATCCAAAGCCGATAGCCATGAACGTAAAATCAATCGAAATCGAGCGATAAAAGCGGTGAAACAAAATTATGAGACTTTTGTGCGAATGGCTATCGCTAATTTGTTTAGTGAAGACAATAGAGAGCGTTTAATCGATGAAATTGAAAACGTAAAACTCGAAGCTTTAAAAACGCCTTTACAGGGAATCGTTGCTGCTTTGGAGGGAATGAAAATCCGTAAAGACCGAGAGGTGTTATTGCATTTTGCCCCTTATCCTATTTTGTTAATTCTGGGAAAAAAAGATGGTGTTTTGATTTATGAGGATAATCTCGAACAAATAACAGGAACGAAGGTACAACTCGTGACTTTTGAAGATGGACATATGAGTCACATTGAAAATGAGAAGGAACTGAAAGGTGTTTTGATTGACTTCTTAAAAAAAGTTTAACCGCAAAGATCGCAAGGGTTTACGCAAGGGTCGCAATGAAAAATTAGTTTCTTGTGCTTTTATTTTTAAAAATTCAAACTCATGTAACGATTTTAAAAAAACTTTGCGAACCTTGCGCTTTTTTTCTTTGCGAACTTTGCGGTTAAGTCTTCTCCTCAAAAGGAATCGTCTCATCTAAAATTTCATTCAACAAAATCACTATTTCTTCTAAGTAATACTGCATTATTTCAGGGGAAATTACATCAACAATTTCTTTATTTTCATTAAAATTGAATGGCAAAAATCCCGATTTTAAGTTTTTGAAGGAAATAATTCCTGCTTCCATTTCTTGTCCTTTTGCTAGCGGTTCGTACATAAAAGCATAGGCTAAAACCTGAATGATTTTATCGTTTTTAACGTCTTTTGTCAAACCATTCCATTGTTTTAAGGTTACGTTTGTTTTTTCAACTTTGCCTGTTTTATAATCGATGATTCTGATTTTCCCATTTCGGAATTCTATTCGATCTACATTCCCAGCAATTTTAACCGGAAAAGGTAAATTCGGATGTTCTAAAATGCGTTCTAATTTTTCTTCTAAAGCAATAATTTGAACTACATCACCTTTCTGAAGCGCTTCCAATTCTAATTGTAAAAAGTTGAATACATTGCGTTTGGCGACTTCAAAAGCCAACAAATTTTTTCCTTTTTTGATTTCACCTTCTTTATATTCTGCTTTGAATTGTTTCACCACTTCATCATCGATTTTTTTGAAACATGTTTGAATATCTTCAACTGTCAATATTCTTCCAATAAATGGTTTGTACAGTTCTTCTAAAACTTTGTGAATGATTGTTCCTAGTGTATTTACAGCGATATTTTCCTCGACTTCATCCGTTTCTAAAATGCGTAAAATGCGTTGAAAATAAAACTGTATCGGATTTCGTATATAATTGGTTAAAGACGATGGCGAAAATCCTTTTTCTGCTATTGCTTTTAATCGTTGCATTACATTTTCTGTTTTGGGAACAATCATCGGCTGATGTGCAATTTCGGGAACATTGGCATTATAAATATGGAAAGACAAGTTGTGTTTGGGTTGTTTTTCGACTTCTAATTGTGTGATAAATCTACTTTTTTCTCCGGCATCCAATCCTTCGCTATCCGAATTATACAACAAATAAACATTTTTTGCACGTTGTAATAAATGATAAAAATGATAGGTATAAATGGCGTCTTTTTCTTTAAATGTCGGTAAACCATATTCCTTTTTTACATCATATGGAATAAAGGAATTCATACTTTTTCCGGCAGGGAATTTACCTTCATTCACCGAAGTTATTATAACTGTTTCAAAATCGAGGACACGACTTTCGAGAACGCCCATAATTTGCAATCCGTTTAACGGTTCACCTTCAAAAGAAACTTCGGCAACATCGATTACTTGTTTGTAGATGGCGTGCAAAGTGTCAATTGTATCAATATTTTGATGGGACGAAAAATAAGAAATTAATTGATTAATTACTTTAAAAACAGAATATACAAAGGCATTGGTGATTTTTTCTTCTTCATTGTCACGACTTAAATTGCCTTTGATAATCAATAAAATCTGTGATAAGTTTTCGAGAATAGTAACAGAACTGGTATTCCATTTTTGGAAAAGTAATTGAAAAAGTTCGTTAGAATTGGGTTGTAATTCTTCCATTTTTTTATGGAGAATAAAGGTATAATTATTTTGATTGATACGTTTTACTAAATCATTTGCAAAAACAAAAGGTTCGATTAAAGGATGCGTTAAAATATCCAAAACATCTTTGTAATAGAGAACATAACTATTGGCGTTTCTAGACAATGCATTGGTGTGCATTTTGAATAATTTGGCAAGTAACAATTGAGCGGGATTGTTCTTGCTTGAAAATCCCATAGTGATATTCAATGCATCAACATTGCTTGGTAAGGAATATAAAATGGGGAGCAATAAACTTTCTTCACCTAATACGACTGCTACATTTTGAAGCTCTCCATTATTTTCATTGCTGTGTTTTTCAATAATGTCGCCAACTATTTTAGCTTGACCAATCGATTTTGGTGTGCCAATAACTTTAATGTTTTTTTCTTGTTGATAATCGTTTGTAATCCATTCATACGGATTGGTTTTGTAATAAGGCCATGTCGATTTAAATTGCCTTTGGAATAATCCAGTATCGTGAAAGGAGTCGTTTAGAAATGTTTCGTCAATATCCCAATAGATTTTGGCTTTATCGATTGCTAAAAGATGTTGAATGATCTTTTCTTCTGCTTTATTCAGCGCGTTGAATCCGGCGAAAATAAAAATTTTATTGGTATTTGTTTCCGAAAAATGGTTGATGTTATTCACTGCTTCTCGGTATATCAACCCTTGATATCCAACTCCTTTATTAACTAAATAATTATAAAATGTGTGATAGTAATTGGGTAATTTTTTCCAAAAAGCCAAATGCTTTTGAACTAACGCTGTTTTGTTTTCGACTTTTTCCCACCAATGCTCAATTTCTTTGATATTTTCGAGGTAGTTTAGAATTTTATCGGGTTCTAATAGATATCTATCAATTTCATTAAAATCTTGTAAAAGTGTTTTTGCCCAATTGGCAAACGATTCGAATGGCTCTTGATTTTTTTCTGTAATTTCTATGTAGACACTATAAAATTCAAATAAAAGTTCGACATTATCTATGGAACGAATGCCTGCAATCTCTTGAATAAAATCTTCAACACTTGTTATTTCGGGAGCAAAAATGGTAGTTGAAGTTTGCTTTTTTAAAGCTTCTATAAGAAAAACTTTAGCTCTTCTATTGGGTAGGATAATAATTGTTTCGGTTAGTTTATCGGAATAATCTAATAAAATAACTTGAGCAATTCGTTCAATAAAAGTGGGATTTACCATTTTATAAAAATAAAAAAAACGCCCCGATAAATCGAGGCGTTTACTTAAAAATATTTTGAGGAAATTATTTTATTAATTTCACTTCAGTTCTTCTGTTGTTAGCTTTACCAGCTTTAGTTTTGTTGGTGTCAATTGGTTTTAACTCTCCATAACCTACAGATGATAATCTTGAAGACGCTATACTTTGCTCAATTAAGTAAGATTTAACTGCTCCTGCTCTGTTTTCAGACAAAATTTGGTTAGCAGCATCTGTTCCATCGCTATCTGTGTGACCTTCAATTGAGAAGTTAGCAGAAGGATACTCTTTTAAGATTGCAGCAATAGCTTGTAAAATTGGGTATGTTTGTTCTTTGAAAGAAGCTTTACCTGAATCAAACAAGATAGTTTTAGCATAGTCATTTAATCTTTTGATAGCTTCGTCAGAAACTTCAGGACATCCTTTGTTAGCAACTGTACCTTTTACATCTGGACATTTGTCATCTTTGTCAAGAACTCCATCTCCATCTCTATCTGGCCAAGGACAACCGTTGTTTTCTTTAGGACCTTTAACTTCTGGACATTTATCTGATTTATCAGTAATTCCATCTCCGTCTGTATCAGGACAACCGTTTAATGATTTTAAACCTGCTACATCTGGACAAGCATCATCTTTATCAGCAACACCGTCACCGTCTGTGTCAGGACAACCGTTCATTTCAACAGTACCTGGATCATTTGGACAATCATCTTTGCTATCTTCAATACCGTCAGCATCTGTATCTGGACAACCATTAAATTGTTTTAAACCAGCTACATCTGGACAAGCATCATCTTTATCATAAATTCCATCTCCATCAGTATCTTTAGCACCAAATTTAAATACTAAACCTGCAAAATGTTGCAAGTGAGTAGTAACAGCAGAAGCATCTTCTCTTGAATCAAAAGAATGTTTGTAGTTTGATACCCATGAAAGACCAACTTGCTCAGTAAACCATAATGTTAATCCAAAACCACCATTTACAGTTCCACCTTTTGCATCGTCTCCAATCCAAGTATAACCTCCACCTATATGAAGAGAAGGGTCTATTACTTTAGATTTAAGAGCACTCATAAAGCTATATTTAATAGCCCCGTCTAATGCGTAATAAGTTAAATCTCCAGGGTTGCTTACAACGTAATCATCAGTATTTGTTACTGCATCATACATTCTCTCGCTAACTACTCTTGTTATTCTATTAACAGAACCAGTTACTCCAAAAGAGAAATTATTCCCAACGTGTCTTGACACAGTTATATAAGACACAGAAGGAACTACATTCCAATACTTCTTAGCGTCAAAGAATTGAGAAAATTGATCTTCTACTTTAGAAGCAGCACTCACTCTACCTCCGTCTACTGCGTTTGCACCAAACCCAATAGCCCATTTGTTGTTACTATCTTGAGCTTGAGAACTTAATCCTAATAGCATCAATAAAGCAAATAATTTGTTAAGATGTTTCATACTTATTTTTTGTTAGATTATAAAAATACAATGAGACAAAAGTAACACCAATAAATGAATTAACAAAATGAAAATGTTAAAATATGGTAATTATCTAAAAATTATTTGGAAATCTATGGCTCATAACCATTCATTAGACAATTTTTAACTTTTTTGCAACTTCCTCAAAAGCAGTAATTGCTTTGTCCAAATGCTGTTTAGTATGTGCTGCGGAAAGTTGCACTCTAATTCTAGCTTTGTCTTTTGGCACTACTGGATAAAAGAATCCTATAACATAGATCCCTTTTTTAAGTAATTCATCCGCCATTACTTGTGATAACTTTGCATCGTAAAGCATTACAGGCACTATGGCCGAATCACCATCAATAAAATTGATTCCAGCTTTTCGTAAGCCATCTTTAAAATAATTGGTATTCCATTCTAGTTTATCTCTTAATGAAGTGTCTTTTTCTAACAATTCAAAAACTTTAATAGACGCTCCAACAATAGCTGGTGCTAATGAATTAGAAAATAAATACGGTCGTGAACGTTGACGCAACAATTCAATTATTTCTTTTTTTGCAGTGGTATAACCACCCATCGCTCCGCCAAGCGCTTTTCCAAGAGTTCCTGTAATAATATCAACTCTTCCCATAACGCCTTTAGCTTCTATCGTTCCTTTTCCGGTTGCGCCGATAAAACCAGCAGCATGACATTCGTCAACCATAACCAAAGCATCATATTTATCTGCTAAATCGCATATTTTGTCTAAAGGAGCCACCAAGCCATCCATAGAGAAAACGCCGTCAGTAACTATAAGTTTGAATCTATGTTTCGCTTCATTAGCTTTAATTAATTGCTTCTCCAAGTCTTCCATATTGGAATTTTCATATCGAAACCGTGCTGCTTTACACAAGCGAACACCATCTATTATTGACGCGTGATTCAAACTGTCTGATATAATACAATCTTCTTCTCCTAATAATGGTTCGAAAACACCTCCATTAGCATCAAATGCAGCGGCATATAAAATCGTATCTTCTGTTCCGTAGAAATCAGCAATCTTTTTTTCTAATGTTTTGTGGATATCTTGGGTTCCGCAAATGAAACGAACCGACGACATTCCGAATCCATGAGAATCTAAAGCATCTTTAGCCGCTTGAACTACTTCGGGATGCGACGATAATCCCAAATAATTATTGGCGCAGAAATTTAAAACCGTTTCGCCATTAACCGTAATTTCAGCACCTTGTGGCGAAGTAATTATGCGCTCTTTTTTGAAAATACCATTTTGTTCGATAGTATTGAGTTCGTTCTGCAGGTATTGTTGAATTTTTCCGTACATGATTGTTAGTTGTAGTTTTATGGATTTTAGTTTGTGTTTAATTTACCTGACTGCCAATGGCAGTCCTCCTCTTAATATCAAATGTTTTGTAAGTGTTGTTGAATTTTTCCGTACATAATTTTAGATTTAATCCGAACTTGATTCTGTTGATTTCTTTTTATGCTACAAAGGTATAACTTCAATGGTTTCTCCTATGTATATGAGTGCTTTTTTTGCAACAATAAAACCCATATCCTGAATTATTTTTTCATAATTTTCGATTTGAAGTTGGTGTTTTGGCAGATGCAAACCTGTTTTATAATCTAACAGAAGGACTTCCTTGTGTTTAGATATCACCATTCTGTCTGGCTTTACAACGTTTCCTTCTTTTTGGATGATGGTTTGTTCGTTCAAAACTTTATTTGATTCGGAGAAAAAATCCAACAAATCATCATGATCTACAATTTCGCTGATGGTTTTTAAAACGGCTTCTTTTTGGCTTGAAACAATTAATCCGCTTTCTATAGCTTTTGAAATCGCTAAATCCATATCGTTTTTAGTATTAACAAATGATAAAATTTCGTGAATGATATTTCCGTATTCGATGGCTTTCTGCTGTTTGGTATTCCACATCACGCTTTCTCGTTGTGCTATTTTAATGCTTTTCGGGTTTAATGTTTTGGTTGCTTGTGGAATTATTTGGGTGTTATTTGGTGATTTTTCATCAATGGAGGTTTTTATCGGTTGACCAAAGTCATATTCCAATTTAGACACTTCGAATTTGTTTCCTAAAAACTGAATAAAAAAGGAAGATAAATTGTTTGGCAAACTCTCGTCTTTTTTGATATTCATAGAAGAAATAACATGTAATTGTTCTACCGCTCGTGTCATTGCCACATACAAAACATTTATTGTATCTAGTAAATCTTCTTGTGTTTTTTGTTTATAAATTGTTGATGCATCTATGCCAAATCCTTCTATTTTGCTGCTTTTATCAACTAATGCTTTTGGTAAACCAACCGTTTCTTCATCGGCATTAAGCCAAATTTTATCTTTCAAACTTCGACTAAAATCTTCTTCGGCAAACGGAAAAATTACAACTGGAAATTCTAATCCTTTTGATTTATGGATGGTCATAATTCGCACCGCATCATTTCCTTCTGGCGATGGAATACTGAATTTCTCACCGTTTTTATCCCAATAATTTAAAAAATCGGAAATGCCTGCTTGGTTTCGTACATCACGTTCCAAAACAATATCTAGAAAATAATGTACGTAAGCATTTCGTTTTTGAATCGGAATTACTTTAGATATAATAACTTCGGTCGCTTCGTACAACGATTTTTTTCGGCAGATTTCAAAAGAAAAATCCAAACCAAATTCGGTCAGCCAATTTTGAAAATCCTTTTCTTTTAGTTGCTCCATTCCTTGCGAAATGAAATCGTGAATTTGTAGTTTTTCTTGAACGTTATTCGCCAAATAATATAAGAAATTGGCTTTGGCATCTAAATCATTATTATTTTTTAAATATCGCAATATATGAATAACGCATTGCACATCGGAAGACGCGCCAATCAACAAACTCTCAGAAGAAATAATCGGAATTCCGTTTTCAGTTAAATGATTAGCAATGACTGTTCCTTGTGCTTTTTTTCGAATTAAAATAACAATGTCTGAATTGGAAAATCCATTTTGTTTTACCGCTTTAATTTTTTCCAAAGTAGCGGCTAAATACAATTTTGTTTTGTCTACTTCTTCTTCTTCTAAAACGCCTTCTTTGTTGATTTTCGGAATAAATGAAAGCATTACATAACCGCCTTTTTTATCGTTATCTTTTTGATGGGAATGATTTTGATACAAGTCTTTATAGTCTTCATTTTCAAATTCATTGGATAAATAATTGAAAAATTCGTTGTTGAAATCGATAATTTGAGAATAACTTCTGTAATTCGTATCCAGTGAAAAATTGGATTTATCTGGATTATTGAATGGATTTTTATCTTTACTCAATGTTATAAATTGCTCTGCTTTCCCGCCACGCCAACGGTAAATCGATTGTTTCGGATCGCCAACTAAAAGCAACGAACCTCTTTCGCCATTCAAATCTTCGCTAGAAAGTGCGTTGTCGATTAACGGAATTAAATTTTGCCACTGCATTTCTGATGTGTCTTGAAATTCATCAATAAAAAAATGACGGTATTTTTCACCCAAACGTTCATAAATAAAAGGCGCGGGCTGATTCTGAATTTGATCGTAAATTAATTTATTGAATTCGGAAATAGAAAGTATGTTTTGCGCTTTTTGAATTTTTTCCAATTCGTTACTCACCGTATTTAAAAGCGAAAGTGGCGTAATGTTTTTTAAAAATGCATGATAGAAATTTTTCTTTTCAAATTGGGAATAAATCAATACCAACATTTCCAATAAGTTGGGAATAATGCTCTGAATAACGGCTTCGTCTTTTGCGTCTTTTTTTATTTTAATATCTTCAAATTCTAAAAATTTATGATTGTTTACTCGAATATCTTTATTGATAATAAAGTTTAAATGTTTTGGAAAAGTACCGTACGGGAATGAACTCAAATCGATACCGTTTCTTTCTATTAAACTTAAAGCTTCGGTTGCTAACTCAACTGTTTCGGCTTCGATTTGTTGGCAAAGTTCTCCGAGTTTTTTTTTGATTGCAAGAAATTCCGGAATGGTTTTATTCTTGAAATGCGTAATTTCTTCGCGATTGTTTTCATTCAAAATCAATTTTCCCGTTTCCATAATTTCGCGTGAAATGTCCCAACTTTTATCATCGTCGGTTTTTTCCATGGTAAAGTCGACAAGCAATTTGGTCAGTATTTCATCGTTTCCTGCTTGTGCGATAATGGCGTCGACGGCTTCGGTTAATAGGTTTTCGGTATCCAGTGAAACTTCAAAAGTGATGGGTAAATTCAAGTCGTGTGCAAAAGCGCGAATGACTTTATGCGTAAATTTATCGATAGTCGAAATATCAAAAGCGGCATAATTGTGAATGAGGTTTTTGATAATGCTTTTGGCTTTGATTTGGATATCGGACAAACTCAAATTTGTTTCACTTTTGATATTCTGCATCAATTGTACTGCGCTTTTAGAAGGATTGTCTTTGGTAAACTCCGAAAGATTTTCTAAAACGCGACTTTTCATTTCGTGTACCGCTTTGTTGGTAAACGTAATCGCTAAAATGTTTTTGTACGCATCGTTTCTTTTGGATAAAAGAATAATTTTTAGGTACTCTTTTACCAAAGTATAGGTTTTCCCAGAACCTGCTGATGCGTCGTATAAAGAGAAAGCGGGTTTTTGCATTTTTTGTTATTTAACCCTATCAGGGTTTGAAACCCTGATAGGGTTATGTTTTAGAAATCTGATAAATATAATTCAATTTTGAATCTTCGCCGTAATATTCGACTTCAAATTCATCAATTTTTTCAGCACCGATTTTTTCGATGGCTTTTTGGGAACGAATGTTAAAAGCGCCAATATGAAAATACACTTTATCTACATATTGAAAAGCGTAATCGAGCATGAGTTTTTTTAGTGCTTTGTTGTAGCCATTTCCCCAGAATTGCCTTCCGATAAAAGTATAGCCAATTAAAACGGAATTGTCTTTGGCGTCGAAATCATAAAACCGTGTACTGCCAATAGGCTCATTGGTAATAGCTTCGCGGATGAAAAATGCCCCTTTGGATTGAATAGCGCCTTCGAAGAAATTTTCGAAAACAGCTCTTTGATAACGCAATTTGTTAGGATGTTGTTCCCAAATCAATTCGTCGGAAGCAACAGCATACAATTCTTCAAAATCGGTTTCTTGTAATGGCGCCAATTTGATGAGTTGGTTTTGGAGGTGTGTGGGTTGTAAATTAAAATTCATTGGTACTTGGATTGTCTTAGCCCAGATTAAAATGGAAAGCCTTGTGAGGAAAAAAGCTGTTTTTTCTTGTTGTAAAAAAGCGACCAAAGGAAGCTGTTTTATGACTTAGAAAAAACGCTTTTTGCAAACAAGCTTGCAATGGAAAGCTGGAATAGCTTCAAATAATAATTTAACCCGTTGGGTGTAATTAAATTATTTGATTTTTAATATTGTTTATTGGTCTATCAAAGATGAATTTATTGATATATTGAACCAATGTTAATGCTG
>JAYVFV010000143.1:0-11878 GCA_043772885.1 Flavobacteriales bacterium | reverse complement strand
AACCTTACAGAGAGCAATACCAAAAAATACTGCCAAACAACAATTTTAAATACTACGAAATTTACAATGCTTCCGAAGGTTTTTTTGCCATTCAGGATTTGAATTATTCGAATGATTTATTATTGATGTTGGATTACGGAATTTTCTATGAATTCATTCCGATGGAAACTTTTGGAACGTCGAATCAAAAAATTATTCGTTTATCCGATGTTGAATTGTTTAAAAATTATGCTATTGTTATTACTACCAATTCGGGGTTATGGCGTTATTTGATTGGCGACACCGTTCGTTTTACTTCTTTAAAGCCCTATCGAATTAGAGTTTCAGGAAGGACCAAACATCATATCAATGTTTTTGGCGAAGAATTAATGGTCGAAAATACCGATCAAGCGATTGCCAAAACAACTTCTGCTTTAAATTGTGAAGTTACCGATTATACGGTGGCTCCTATTTTTATGAAAGGAAAAGAAAAAGGAGCTCACGAATGGATGATTGAATTTAAAAAACAACCCGATGATATTGTAAAATTTCAGCAAGTATTGGATGAAATTCTTCAAACACTCAATTCCGATTACGAAGCCAAACGCTACAATAACATGACATTAAATCCGTTAGTTATTAATGTAGCACGGACGAATTTATTTTATGATTGGTTAAAAGAACAAGATAAATTAGGAGGTCAGCATAAAATTCCACGATTGTCAAACCAACGTGATTATTTGGAGCAATTGAAACAAATGCATGTTAAAATAAACAAATGAAAATGAAAAAAATTATTACAATTGTACTACTAACATTATTTTTGGTTTCCTGTGGGCCAAAAAGAATGAGTTGTTATGGTAAACGATGTGTAGAAACTGCTGTAAAAAAAGAATCTATAAAAACTAATAACATAAATATCAGAGTTAGTTAGTTTATATGTATTTTTATTTAAGAAGCGATTTCCAATCTTTTTAATAGATTTTTGTTCAGCTTTGGTTTATTCTTTAAAGTTATTTTTCGTCAAAACAATGAACTAAAATGCATACCCAAAAGAAACTCCAGCAGTAGGAGAAACTGGTAATCCTACATCCGAAATAACCTCTGAAGATTTACTAGATTCTATACCTTGATATGAAACTGCCAACATAAATTCTAGTGTAAAATGAGAATCAAATATCCATTGTCTTCCAGCTGAAATGCTATAAACATTAGTTTTGTATGTGTTATCTGTTTTTTTACCTTTAGTGTTTGTAATATTTACTGAAGGTCCAATATGCCAACCTGTTAATTTGTCTCTTGTTGAAGAAAAATAATATCTTCCTTCAAAATAATAGCCTAGACCTGTTGTAAAGTCATTTGTAACTTGATTACTTGAAACATTTATAAAACCAAAACCAACTTGGGCTGCTAAAGAAAAATGCTGAGATAATGACCTCTCGTATTGTATTCCTGCATTCCCGTATATCAAACTTACTTTTACAATATTTTCTTGTGCTTCTACTTTAATTATTCCTAAGAATAAAATAAAAAATAATAATGTTTTTCTCATTTGTTTTGTTGTTATGATTAATCCTTGCAATATATATATATATATATTGCAAGGATTAATCGCTTTTTTTTAATAAAAAATCTCGAACACTAAATGATGCTCGAGATTTAAATTTAAAATAATTGAATTAAGTTACGAAGCAATTTCCAATCGTTTTAATAGATTTTTATTCAGTGTGTCTTGTGTAAAATTTTTGTCGATATGAAGTTCTTTTTCATCCGAACTTGGCAAGTCATACATGGCGTCAGTTAAAATGGCTTCACAAAGTGAACGCAAACCACGAGCTCCTAATTTGTATTCTAAGGCTTTATCCACAATATAATCTAACGCTTCATTGTCGATGGTGAATTTGACATCATCCATAGCAAATAGTTTTTCGTATTGTTTGATTAACGCATTTTTTGGTTCGGTTAAAATGGAACGCAACGTTTCTCTATCTAATGGATCCATGTGTGTTAAAACAGGAAGACGCCCGATTATTTCGGGAATCAATCCAAAATCTTTGATGTCTTTTGGAATGATGTATTGCAACAAATTGTCTTTATCGATATTATCGGTATTTTTAGAGGTATTGTATCCAACCGCTTGACGATTTAATCGTTTGGAAATGATACGTTCAATTCCGTCAAAAGCACCACCAGCAATAAATAAAATATTTTGAGTATTTACTTCTACGAATTTTTGATCGGGATGTTTTCTTCCTCCTTTTGGTGGAACATTAACAACGGTTCCTTCTAATAATTTCAATAAAGCTTGTTGTACGCCTTCGCCTGAAACATCACGTGTAATGGATGGATTGTCGCTTTTGCGTGCAATTTTATCAATTTCGTCGATGAATACGATTCCGCGTTCGGCTTTAGTCACATCGTAATCGGCGGCTTGAAGCAAACGTGTTAAAATGCTTTCGACATCTTCACCAACATAACCTGCTTCTGTTAAAACCGTTGCATCAACAATTGCAAGTGGAACGTCTAACATTTTTGCAATGGTTTTGGCTACTAATGTTTTTCCGGTTCCGGTTTGACCAACCATGATAATGTTTGATTTTTCAATTTCAACATCATCATTAGCACTTTGCTGCATCAATCTTTTGTAGTGATTATATACGGCAACCGACATTACTTTTTTGGTTTGATCTTGACCAATAACATATTCGTCGAGGAATGCTCTGATTTCTTTTGGTTTGCGCAAAATCAAATCGGTCACATTTTTTACACCTGCATTGGATTTTAATTCTTCCAATACTATTCCGTGTGCTTGTTCAATACAGCGGTCGCAAATGTGCGCGTTGATACCAGCAATCAATAAATTGGTTTCTGGTTTTTTTCTTCCGCAGAAGGAACATTCTAATACTTCTTTTGCCATTTTATTTGTTTCAGGTTTCAAGTTTCAGGTTTCAAGTTAACAACCTGAAACCTGAAACTTGAAACTTTGAATTACTTTTCTCTTCTTAAAACTTCATCTATCATTCCGTATTCTTTTGCTTCGTCGGCGATCATCCAATAATCGCGTTCGGAGTCTTTGTGGACTTTATCGAAAGTTTGTCCCGAATGTTGGGCAATGATTTGGTACAATTCGTCTTTCAATTTCAACATCTCCCTAAGGTTAATTTCCATATCGGTAGCCACACCTTGTGAACCGCCAGAAGGTTGGTGAATCATAACTCTTGAATGCGGTAAAGCCGAACGTTTTCCGGCGGCACCAGCACATAGTAAAACAGCGCCCATTGAAGCTGCCATTCCGGTGCAGATGGTTGCTACATCGGGTTTGATGAATTGCATGGTATCGTAAATTCCCAAGCCAGCATACACACTCCCTCCTGGAGAATTGATGTAAATTTGAATGTCTTTAGAAGCGTCAACCGATTCTAAAAACAAGAGTTGCGCTTGGATGATGTTCGCCATATAATCGTCGACACCAGTTCCCATGAAGATAATTCTATCCATCATTAAGCGGGAAAAAACATCGAGTTGTGAAATGTTCATTTGACGTTCTTCGATAATGTAAGGTGTCATGCTGCCTACTATTTTGTCGTAATACATGCTGTTTACGCCATGTTTCTTGGTAGCAAATTTTTTAAATTGCTTCGCCAGTTCGAGCGTAGCTCTCGGGTCTTTTCCGTAGTTCATTTTAAAAAGTTTATGAGTTTATAAGTTTAGAAAGTTTAGTTTCTGAATTTTACTTTTAATTTATTTTTTTGACCGTATGGCAAAGGTTGTATCTTTTTACAAATTAATGACATATTGTCTATTTTAGTTGAAACCTAGCCCAGATAGTAGTGGAAAGCTTTTGCAGTTGAAAACCGATTTTTTGTTGTTGCAAAAAAGCGACCAACGGAAGCTGTTTTTGTGACGTACAAAAAAGGTTTGAAACAAAAAACTTGCAACGAATAGCTGGAATTAAGCTTCAAAAAAAGCTTCAAAATCAATCGATTTTGACGCTCAAATATAGTAATTTTTTAATTACGCCTCACCATACATTGCTTTGATGAAATCTTCGTAATTCACTTCTTTGGTTTTTGCGCTCACTTTGTCTTTAAACAATTGCAACATTTTTTCGCTCATTACTTGTTCTGAAAGGCGTTTCACTTCGTCTTGATTTGACATGACACGCGCTACGATTCCTTGCACATCTTCGTCGGTTGGGTTCATTTGACCGAATTGTGCCATTTGTTTTTTGATAACTTCTGTCGTGTAGGCTTTCAAATCTTCAAACGTAATTTGAAGATTATTTTCTGCCATTATCTTCCCTTCGATGAGTTGGTAACGCAATCCGTTTTCTGATTTTGCGTATTCTGCTGCAGCTTCTTCTGCAGTTAAAGGTGTTTCACCTGCTGATTGTATCCATTTTTTTAGGAATTCAGCCGGCAAATCGAATTTGGTATTCGCAATTAAAGACTCGGTAACATCGTTAAGGAATTTTTGATTGGATTGTTGAACGAATTGATTTTCGGCGTCTTCTTTGATTTTTGCTTTTAATTCGGTAACCGACGTAATTGCTTTTGGTCCGAATAATTTGTCGAACAATTCTTGGTCTAAATTCGCTGGCTCGCTTGCAATCACTTCGTCTATAGTGAAGGTTACATCAACGTCTAAACCGTGAACATCATCGTGACTTACGGCAAGATAATCCATTAATTTGTGGTCGTCATTAAATAAACCTTTGGTTTTTAACGTAACGACATCACCTACTTTTTTACCGATAAAACTTTTAGCTGTTTTTTTGTCGGCGAATACTTCTAAATCGACAGTCGTTCTGTTGTTGATTCCTTTTTCTTCGTTTAGGAAAGTTCCGGCTACGTCGTTTCCTTCGGCTACTTCATTTTGAGAAATGATTTTTCCGTATTGCTTTTGGATTCGTGCTATTTGTTCGTTTAGCATCGTATCATCGGCGATAATTTTGTACTGCGTTATATTGTTTTTTGCGGATAAATCAACGGAAAAAGTTGGCGCTAATCCCAATTCGAAATCGAATTTAAAATCTTCGGCCTCCCAGTTAAAATCTTCGGTTACTTTTGGAAGCGGGTTTCCAAGAATGTCTAACTTTTCTTGCTGTAAATATTTGTTTAAATTTTCTTGTAGTATTTTATTCACTTCTTCTAACAATACTGCTTTTCCGTATTGCTTGTGTATTAAACTCATCGGTACAGTTCCTTTTCGGAATCCTTTAATAGCAGCATTTTTTTTGTAATCTGCTAATACTTTTTCTACTTTTGGAGCATAATCGGCTTTGCTAACTTCAACAGTTATTATTGCATTTAATGCATCTAAATTATTTTTTGTGATATTCATTTTTATACATACTAAAATTGGGTTGCAAAATTATAACATTTATACAACTCAACCAAGTTTTATTTCAGTGATTTGCTACTTATCTGCTTCGCCTGTTAGCTTATAAACTAACGATTGCGAAATGGATAATATGATGCTAAAGAACAGAGCTGTCCAAAACGAACTCACACTAAATCCGCTAATAAAATGATCGCACACCATAATCATAAAGGCATTTATGACTAACAAAAACAATCCTAATGTAAAAATTGTAACGGGCAAGGTGAATAGAATTAATATTGGCTTTACAAAAAAGTTTAAAAGTCCGAGTACAATGGCGACGGTTAACGCTGTTGTAAATTCGTCCACGACAACGCCTTTCATTAAGTATGATAGTGCCATTACAAGAGAAGCTGTGATTAGTATTCTAAGAAGCAATTTCATTTAATTGGGTTTTAGTTGTATAAAAATAGTCGCTTTTATCAAAAATGTGCCGTTTCCTCAGAAAATAATTTTGGTTCGGTATGAAGCAATACTCAAAATTAAAGAGCTTTTTTTAACTAAAGATTATAAATATAATTATTTTTTTTTATTAATTTTGTAAATTATTAATCAATTAAAAAAACATTATGAAAAAACTATTACTTTCTATTTCTTTGTTTGTTTCGCTTATTGGAAACGCACAATTAATTAACGAAACTTTTCAAGGTACTGTATTTCCTCCAACTGGATGGACAACAGCTACTAACGTACCAACCAGACCTTGGAATTTCACTACTGCGTTTACTGCAGCTTTTCAGACTACATTTAACATCACTGGTGCTAAATCGGCTGCTATCGATTGGATTGCTCAAGATCAAGACGCTCATTTAACAAGTCCAGCTTTTAATTTAACTGGATATACCGCGGCTACTTTGTCTTTTAAAACTAAAATGGGATATGAGTACATGGTAGCTCCTTTTGCAAATGGCAACTTAAACGTAGAAATTAGTACAAATGGTACTCTATGGACAAGTATTTGGGTAGAAGAAAATTATGGCATTTTTGTAGATTATGCTACTTTAACTATTTCTTTACCTTTAACTGCTTATTTAGGCGCTTCAGTTGTTTATGTTAGATTCCATTATACTGGTAATGATGCCGATGCTCTTTCAGTTGATGATGTACTTGTTACGGGAACTTTAGGTATTAATGAAGTTTTAGCTTCTAGTTTTAGTACTTTCCCTAATCCTGCTAATGATGTAATTACTTTAACAAATTCTGAAAGCACAACAGTTAATAGCATTTCTATTTCTGACATCAATGGACGAACTGTTAAAACAATTAGCGTAGAAAATGTATCAGAAGTTCAAATAAATGTTGCTGATTTAAATGCAGGTATTTATTTTATGAATATCAATTCTGAAGCTGGTAAAGCAGTTAAGAAATTCATCAAAAGCTAAACTAAACCATTTTAGTTTAATAAAAAGTCTTCATTATGTGAGGACTTTTTTATTTTAAAAACGCAATGGTTTCTTCAAAAAACTTTTGTGGGTTTTCGGCATGTAGCCAATGTCCAACATCCGAAATCGTTGCTAATTGAAAATTTGGAAAATGTTTTTTTATTTCCGAAACATCGGCATCTAAAATATAATTGGATTTTTCTCCGCGAATAAATAAGGTTGGATTTTCAAAAAAAGCATCATTTGATAAAGCCGTACCTATTATGGCTATATTGCTATTGAAAGCCGCCAAATTGAAACGGAAAGCCAATTGACCTGGTGATATCCAATACAAATTTTTCATTAAAAATTGTCGTGTTCCAAAATCGGGAATATAAGGAAACAAAATTTCTTCTACTTCTGTTCTGCTTGGCTTTGCTGCAAAATCTACAGCATTCAATCCAGCAAGGATATCATCATGATGTGGTTTGTAATATTTTGGTCCGATATCGGCAACAACTAATTTTTCTACCATTTCTGGATAAGTGGTTGCAAAAAGCATCGCTACTTTTCCGCCCATCGAATGTCCGATGATGGAAACTTTACTTAAATTATGCTCTTGACAATATTCTAAAATATCATTCGACATTACATCGTAATTGAAATCGTTAGAATGGAAACTTTTTCCGTGGTTTCTTAAATCGAGCATGTGAACTTGAAAACCTTCCGACGCGTATTGCGAGCCGAGTGTTTTCCAATTGTCGGACATTCCTAAAAATCCGTGGATGATTAGTAATGGGTTTCCTTCGCCTTCTATTCTTGAGTATAGCATGGTTATTACACAGAGATTCACAGAGAAACACAGAGCGAATTCATTTGCTTGTCTTAAATCTGATTATATATTAATTATTTTAATTTTTGCAAATACATGTTTACTACGTTATCCAAACCAAGATAAAGTGCTTCTGAAATCAAGGCGTGTCCGATAGAAACTTCTAATAAACCTGGAATGTTTTCTTTAAAAAACTGAATGTTATCCATACTCAAATCGTGTCCAGCATTGATTCCGAGATGCAATTCGTTGGCTAAAATTGCCGCTTTTGTGTATGGTGCAATTCCGTTTTTATTTCCCACACTGTATTGATGTGCAAATGCTTCGGTGTACAATTCGATTCTATCCGTTCCAGTAGCTTTTGCTCCTTCAATCATTTTTAAATCCGCATCAACAAAAATAGAAGTCCGGATTCCGTTTCGTTGAAATTCTTGAATCACTTCTTTCAAATACGACTGATGCTTTATCGTATCCCAACCTGCAGATGAAGTTATGGCACCAATCGCATCGGGAACCAATGTCACTTGCGTTGGTTTTATTTCAAGCACTAAATCGATAAAATTATGCTGTGGATTTCCTTCAATATTAAACTCGGTGTAAACGATTGGTTTTAAATCGTGTGCGTCTTGATACCGAATATGTCGTTCATCTGGTCGTGGATGAATGGTAATTCCGTGTGCGCCAAATTTTTGAATATCAGCAGCAACCTTCAATAAATCGGGCACATTGCCTCCTCTCGCGTTACGCAAAGTTGCAATTTTATTAATGTTTACACTTAATTTTGTCATGCTTTATTTTTTAACCGCAAATTCGCAATTTTTTAGATTAGGAAATAAAATAATTTGCGAATTTGGGGTAAATTAATTTTTGCACAAAAATACAAAGTTAAAATAAGGAATTATGTTCTAAATTTTGATTATTTTGCAAGCATTATTCAAATAGTACAATGACAGAAATTACCGATTATATTACAAACGATTACAAAGCTATTGACTATCAGGAAACAATTGCTGATGTACACGATTTTTTTGTTGATGTATCGTTTTCACATTTTCCAATAGTACAAGAAGGGATCTACATTGGTTGTATTGCTTCTGATGATATTGACACTTTTGATATTGATAAAAAAATAGAAGATTACAATTATGCGCTTGAAGGATTTTTTGCCAGAAAAACCATGATTTGGTTAGATGTTTTAGAAGTTTTTGCAAAAAACCATACTAACATTGTACCTGTATTAGATGACACCAATTCCTATTTAGGGTATTATGAATTGGAAGACATTGTAAAGTTTTTTCACGAAACGCCTTTTTTAAAAGAGCAAGGTGGAATTATTGTCGTGCAAAAAAGCATCTCCGACTATTCGATGAGTCAAATTACTCAAATTGTAGAAAGTAACAATGGTAAACTTTTAGGATTGTTTGTTTCAGAAGCCGATATTGAAAAAATTCAAGTCACGGTTAAAATTGCAATCGGACCAATGAATGATATTATTCAAACTTTCAGAAGGTATAATTACGAAATTATTTCAGAGCATCAAGAAGATAATTATTTGAACAACTTAAAAGAGCGTTCCGATTATTTAGACAAATATTTGAATATTTAAAAATGAAAATAGCCATTTTCGGACAATATTATCAAAATGACACCCAACCGATAATCAGTGCTATTTTTGCATTCTTTAATGCTAATAATGTTGAATTGGTTATCGAAGCCTCTTTTCTATCCACACTTTATGAGCAAAATATTATAAAAAAAGAATACAAAACTTTTACTAATTACACAGAATTGGATTCGAGTTTTGATATTTTAGCCAGTGTTGGTGGTGACGGAACCATTTTAAAAGCCGCAACATTTGTTAGAGATTCTGGAATCCCAATATTAGGAATAAATGCTGGTAGATTGGGATTTTTAGCTACGGTTCAAAAAGAAAATATTGAAACTTTTCTTCAGTTAGTAATTGAAAAAAAATACACTATTTCAGAAAGAACGTTACTAAGTTTAGAAAGTTCGCCTCATAATGATCAAATAGCCGATTTGAATTTTGCTATGAATGAAGTTACTGTAAGTCGTAAAGACACCACTTCGATGATTACTATAGAAACGTATCTTAATGATGAATTCTTAAATTCGTATTGGGCAGATGGTTTGATTATTTCTACACCAACAGGATCGACTGGTTATTCTTTAAGTTGTGGCGGTCCGGTTTTAACTCCAGATGTAAAAAGTTTTGTTATTACGCCAATCGCTCCTCATAATTTAAACGCAAGACCTTTAGTAATTACAGATGATACTGAAATAAAATTAAAAGTTTCAGGGCGTGAGGAAAATTACTTAGTTTCGCTTGATTCTCGAATTGCTTCTATAAATAAAAATACCGTTTTAACCATAAAAAAAACATCCTTTACCATTAAAATGGTTGAAATCCCCAATGAAACTTTTTTAAAAACCCTACGAAAAAAGTTGTTATGGGGAGAAGATAAAAGGAATTAGTTATAGTTTTTGCACTCTACTACCTATTCTCATTGTAAAAAAGTTTGGCGAATTTAGATATGTTAAAATTATTATTTATAAATACTAATATCATGTTTTATTAGTTTTTATAATTATTATATTTGCACGCTATTTTCAATTAATGAAAAAACTAATTTTATTTATTATTGTATTAGGATTTACTAAGCTAAATGCCCAGATTAATGAAATTGGTCTTTTTCTTGGCGGTAGTAATTTTATCGGAGATGTGGGAAAAACAAATTACATTGCACCAAATGAAGCAACTTTTGGTTTGATTTACAAATGGAATAAGAGTCCGAGACATGCGTATCGATTTTCATTAATTCAAAGCACATTGTCGGCAAATGATTTAGAATCTAAAGTGCCAGGCAGAAATAAAAGAGGATTAGAATTTAAAAACAACATTACTGAAATATCTGGAGGATTAGAATTTAACTTTTTTGATTTTAATTTACATGAGTTAACTCGAAAAACAACACCTTATGTGTTTACAGGTCTTACTTATACCTTTTATGACGGATTGTTTTTTGTTAATAATAAAGCGAAGTTTGATTCTAAACATGCTACAATTGGGATTCCAATGATAGTTGGAGTTAAATCAAACATCTTCCCTAAATTAATATTAGCTGTAGAAATAGGAGCAAGATATACATTTGCAGATGACATTGATGGTAGTAATCCGACCAATGAGAATTTGCAGACACAACAATTCGGAAATATAAATAGTAATGATTGGTATGTTTTCTCTGGATTTACATTAACGTATACCTTTGGAGAAAAACCATGTTATTGTTTTGATTAAAACTATGAATTTACTTGAAACTATAGACAAACAAAATTTACCTAAACATCTTGCAATTATAATGGATGGGAACGGTCGTTGGGCTAAACAAAAGGGGCTTTTAAGAGCTATTGGTCATGAAAACGGTACAAAATCGGTTCGAGTTACTGTTGAAACATGTGCAAAATTAGGTATCGAAAATCTTACTCTTTACGCATTTTCAACAGAAAATTGGAACAGACCAAAACTTGAAGTTGATACGTTGATGAAACTTTTAGTTCGTTCGTTAAAAAATGAATTAAAAACACTTCAGGAAAATAATATCCGTTTAAATTCTATTGGAAATTTAGAAAAACTACCTAAATCTATTCTCAAAGAACTCGATGAAGTTATCGCTTTAACAAAAAACAACTCTAGAATGACGCTTACTTTAGCTTTAAGTTATGGCTCGAGAGAAGAATTAATAACTGTTGTTAAAAATATAAGCAATAAAGTTAAAAATAATATAATTTCAATAGATCGTATTGATGAATCAATTATTAATCAGCATCTTTACACGCACAATCTACCTGATGTAGATTTACTAATAAGAACAAGCGGTGAACACAGAATAAGTAACTTTTTGCTATGGCAAATTTGCTATGCAGAATTTTATTTTACGGATGTGCTTTGGCCAGATTTCAAAGAAAATGATTTATATGAGGCCATCATTAGCTATCAAAAAAGAGAACGCAGATTTGGAAAAACAAGTGAACAAATTAAAAAAAACAGTAGTGTTGAATAAAATTATAGGAGCGTTATTATTTTCCTTACTTATCGGAAATCAATTTTCAGTCCAAGCCCAAGAAAGAATCCCATTTGATCAAGGAACAAAATATATTTTAGCTGATGTAAATGTTACTGGTAAAATAACTTTTAATAAACAAACTGTTGTCACTTTTGCTGGACTTGAAAAAGGGCAAAACATTACAGTTCCGGGAGAAGAAATTAGCAATGCCATAAAAAAACTTGGTAAACTCGGACTTTTTA
>JAYVFV010000142.1:0-11909 GCA_043772885.1 Flavobacteriales bacterium | reverse complement strand
GTTGGTGAAAGAATTGGTTTTACATCAAAGCCTTTTTCTTGCAATTGTGATGCGATAGTTTTTACTTTTTCGTTACCCGGAATAATAACACATTGAATGGCCGATTTACTATAAACAAAAAGTGGTTTTAATCCGAGTTGGATTTTTTCTTGATTGAAGAATTGGATATTTGTCTTTAATTGTTGCAGCGTTTCATTTTTTTTTGATAAATGTTGGTATGCTACTAAAATAGTTGCAACTGTATGCGGTGACAATCCGGTGCTATAAACAAAACTTCGCGCAAAATTAACGAGATAGCTTTTTAGTTCGGTGCTTCCAAGAACTGCTGCGCCGTGGCAACCCAATCCTTTTCCGAAAGTCATGATACGAGCAAACACTTTTTCTTGTAAACCTAAATTTTGAATTACACCTTCGCCTGTTGAACCAAAAACACCAAGAGCATGTGCTTCGTCAATTACTAAATAACAATTGTATTTTTCGGAGATTGTAATAAGTTGTTCGAAGTTTGGCGTGTCGCCGTCCATTGAGAAAACGCTTTCGGTAACGAGGTACAAAGTTGTCTGTTGCTGGTTGTCTGTTGTCTGTTTTAGAATTAATCGTTCTAAATCTTGAAAGTCATTGTGTTGGAATTTATACGCTTTGGCGTTGCTCATTTGTATTCCGTCGCGAATAGAAGCGTGACACAATTCATCATACAAAATAATGTCGTTTCGTTGCGGAACCGAACTAAAGAAACCTACATTGGCATCATAACCCGAATTAAAAATCAACGCTGATTCCGATTGGTGAAATTGCGCAATACACTCTTCGGCTTCTTTGTATATACTGTGGTTGCCAGAGAGTAAACGAGAACCTGTTGCGCCGTTTGTTTTTATGTTTTTATCAAGTAGGTACTGATGTGTTTGATTGAAAATCGTTTCGTTTTTTGAAAATCCAATATAATCATTAGAGGCAAAATCGATTAAACCATTAGGTAACGACAGTTTTCGCAACGCATTGTTTTGTTCGCGTTGTTGTAGTTTTTGAGTTAATGATTTTGGGAATTGCTTCATATACTGCAAATGTAATAAAGTCTGTAGGAATAGAAACAGAATAAAAATAATTGTTTTTTGATATTTTATTATTGTTTATCAATAATTTTATTATATTTGCCCGAACAATTTAACTTACTAATTATGAGAAAACTTCAAATTTTAAAAGCGTTATTAGATTTCTTTTTTGTTATTTCTATTATTGCAATTATAGCAATGGTGGTATTTATTCCGATAATGTTTTTTAGTACGGAACCAATAGATATTCCGATAAAAATTAATGGCGAGCGAATTTTAGTTGTCGATTTAATAACAAAAAGTATTTTAACATTAGGAATAGTATCCTATTGTTTCTTTGTTTATGGAATTTATTTGTTACGAAAGGTGCTGAATATGTTTGCTAAAAGAATAATTTTTGAAGAAACTGTTATTTTATTACTTGATAAAATTGGAAAGAGTTTTTTGATAGCTTCAATTTTTACTTCTGTCCCATTGTTTGTTTATAATATAACACATAAAACAGATCATGCTGATGTTGAATTTGGAGGCGGATTTAGTTCGTTTTTATTCACGGCAAGTTTGGGTTTGTTTTTTATGGTATTAAGTACGGTGTTTAAAATTGCAAAAAATATGAAAGAGGAAAACGAATTAACAATTTAAACCATGCCGATAATAGTAAATCTAGATGTGATGCTTGCCAGGAGAAAAATGCGATCCAATGAACTGGCAGACAGAATTGGTATTACAACGGCAAATTTATCGATATTAAAAACGGGAAAAGCAAAGGCGGTTCGTTTTTCTACTTTGGAGATGATATGTGAAATATTAGATTGTCAGCCAGGCGATATTATGGAGTTTGTTAAAGAATGATGATTTGATTTTACTACTATTTCCTAGCCCAGATTACTTCACAAAGATAATGATTTTCATCGGAGTTCAGTGAATGAAATCATTTGTAACGGCATCCTTTTTTGGTTCCGAAGCTTCGGAACCAAAAAAGATAGAGTGAAAAGCTGGAGATTGCTTCAGATTGCTTCGTTCCTCGCAATGACAAGTTCGCAATGACAGCTTCACATAAAAAAAAGCCAAACAATTGTTGACTTTTTATTTTTAATGTAGCTGTTTTATTGGCTAAAACAATTATAATTGTCTTTGATTTAAATCCATTTTGAATTACCTTTTTCGGTAGCGTCTAGCAATTTAAGATTTAATTTTTCAGAAAATTGCCTTCCGTAGTCAAAAGCCGGTTGTGCTTCATTGAAATCCATTATATTAAAATGGTGATTTCCTTCATACCATAAGTTGACTTCAAATTGTTGGGCACTGGCATTATTAAAAACTGAAACATATTTTAATTCAGGCATCGAGGATTGCACGCGAAGTTTTAAGAAACCCCACTGGAATTCGGTTTTTAGTTTTTCCTTTTCAAGATCTAAATACCTAGTTTTCAATACAGAAAAGCCCAATCCTGCAGCAAAAGCAAGAAGTGCAATTGTTAAGTTTCCGCCCAAATCTTTTTCATACGATGTATCCTCAGGGAAGGCGTATAATAAATAAAATGCCCAAATAGCCATCCCTAATGATGCTACGAAGAATAACACGGCAATGAGTAAATGCCAAATAGGTCTGTTGTATTTACTGAGTACTATTTCGTTTTTATTTAAATCCATTTACCAAAAATAAAAAAAAAGCCAAACAAAAATGCTTGGCTTTTACTTTTTTATAAACAATTGTATTAGTCGGCTAAAACAATTATTTTATTGTCTTTCATTTCAATAGTTCCCGATGTGATTTCAAGGTTGAATTTTTCGTCATTTATTTTAACGAATTTATTAGCAACTTCTTTATTTAGTTTAAAATTTGGAGCTGTAACTTTTACAGTTCCTTGTTTTAAAGTCGAAACAATTGGCGCGTGATTATTCAATACTTGAAACGAACCAAGTAGACCTGGCAACATAACCGAAGTAACTTCGCCTTTAAATAATGTAGCTTCTGGTGATACTATTTCTAATAACATAGTTATAATTGATAATTGATAATTGATAATTATCCATTGTTAATTGATTACGCTTCTGCCAACATTTTTTGTCCAGCTTCGATAGCGTCTTCAATAGTACCTTTAAGGTTGAAAGCAGCTTCAGGCAAGTGATCTAATTCACCATCGATGATCATGTTAAATCCTTTGATGGTGTCTTTAATATCAACCAATACTCCAGGAATACCTGTAAATTGTTCAGCAACGTGAAACGGTTGTGACAAGAAACGTTGCACTCTACGTGCTCTTGATACAGAAAGTTTATCTTCTTCCGATAATTCCTCCATACCTAAGATGGCGATGATATCTTGCAATTGTTTGTATTTTTGAAGAATCTCTTTTACTCTTTGTGCACAGTCGTAATGTTCAGCACCTAAGATTTCTGGCGTTAAGATTCTTGAAGTAGAATCCAATGGATCTACTGCAGGATATATACCTAACTCAGCAATTTTACGGGACAATACTGTTGTTGCATCTAAGTGAGCAAACGTTGTTGCTGGAGCCGGATCGGTTAAGTCATCCGCAGGAACATAAACCGCTTGTACTGATGTAATAGATCCTTTTTTAGTTGAGGTAATTCTTTCTTGCATTGCGCCCATTTCGGTTGCTAATGTTGGTTGATACCCTACCGCAGATGGCATACGCCCTAAAAGCGCCGAAACCTCTGAACCTGCTTGTGTAAAACGGAAGATGTTATCTACAAAGAAAAGTACGTCTTTCCCTTGGTCTGAACCTGCTCCATCACGGAAATATTCAGCGATAGAAAGTCCAGATAAAGCCACACGAGCTCTTGCTCCAGGTGGTTCATTCATTTGTCCGAAAACGAAAGTAGCTTTCGACTCTCTCAATCCTGGTTTATCTACTTTGGATAAATCCCATCCGCCATTTTCCATTGAGTGCATGAAATCGTCACCGTATTTTATAATTCCAGACTCTAACATCTCACGAAGTAAGTCATTTCCTTCACGTGTTCTTTCACCTACTCCTGCGAATACTGAAAGTCCACCGTGACCTTTTGCAATATTGTTAATCAACTCCTGAATCAAAACTGTTTTACCAACACCAGCACCACCGAACAAACCAATTTTACCACCTTTAGAATAAGGCTCAATTAAGTCGATTACTTTAATACCTGTGAATAAAACTTCAGAAGAAGTTGATAAATCTTCAAATCGTGGTGCTTGTTTGTGAATTGACATTCCGTTAGCACCATCTTTTGGCAAGTTTCCAAGACCATCAATCGCATCTCCAATTACGTTGAAAAGACGTCCGTAAACATCTGCTCCAATTGGCATTTGGATTGGCGCTCCAGTTCCAACTACTTCTGTTCCTCTTGACAAACCGTCTGTAGAGTCCATAGAGATAGTACGTACGGTATCTTCACCAATGTGAGATTGTACTTCAAGAACTAACAGCGAACCGTCTTTTCTTGTGATTTCTAACGAATCGTAAATTTTTGGAAGTTCAGCGTTTTTAGTATCAAATACTACGTCTACTACTGGTCCGATGATTTGTGCAACTTTACCTATTACTTTTGACATTGCTTATGTATTTAGCCTCACCCAACCTCTCCAAAGGAGAGGAGAAAGAGATATTTAACAGATTTAATCTTGTTTTTTTCGTGTGCAAAGATAATTTTTCTAATTTGAAAATCAATAGAAAAATGATGTTTTTTTATGTATTTTTTGATTTTTTTACAAAGACAATTTGATATGACCGAGAAATCAATTGTGTAAAATAGAAAAACCACCAATTTTGGTTGGTGGTTTTTGATGTATAAACTTGTATAAATTTAGAAGTTTGCTGGATTTTGAGGGTATAGAATTCTATAATCTCCTACGCTCACTCCTTTTAAATTGGAACCATAAGTAGCATTAATAGCTTGAATGAATTTATTAGCAGTTAATGCATAACCTCGAGGACTAGGGTGCACCCCATCCATAGAAATAGCGCCTCCCGTTACAAAAGTTGAAGTAATTGTAAAGTTATTGGCAATAATCCCACCATTAGCTACTTGATTAAAAGTTGCATTAGCATCTACAAAAGCAAGTCCTTTAGACGAAGCAATAGATTGAATTGACGCATTGAATGCATCAGTTGCCGTTTTAATTTGAGAGGCTTCGTCTGCAGTTAATGTAGTTCCATCCCGCATTGGGTTTGAAACTCCAATGACATTAAACGGAGCAGGAGCTCCTGCTTGAGTAGTCCCAATTACACCAGCAGCACTTAATAAAATATAATCTCTACTAGTAGAAGGAGTGTTTTTAGCATGTCTTGCTCTACCGTATAAGCCACCTAAATAAGTTGCAGTCGGGACTCCAAGAGTCCCAGATAAAGCCGCAGTTATTTGAGCTGAAATGTTTATCAAACTTTCATCTAGTATTAATAGCGGATTGGTTTCTGTTGTAGCAGGGTTTCCGTCATCGGCAACTAAAGTTACAAATCTTGGAGGTAAACCAGCCCCGGCTAGCGCCAGATTGATTCCGCCAAACAATTGATTTAGTTGCCCCACATTTGCTGGAGGTAAACCAGGTAATTGATTTGTTCGTATGGTAGTGAATAAAGGTAAAGAGGTAACATAAGGAAGATTAGCAACAACTCCTTTTGCTCCACCAGCTGTTAAACTGTTAACTAAACTGTTATAAGTTGATGCAAATACTGTTGGGTCTGTAATATCATTTCCACCATAAGTAGCAGGATTTAAATTCCCTAATTGATTAACACCAGCGCCACCAGAAACCGCATACGATAATACATCATTATTACCAATCCATAAAGAAAAGAAAGTTGGGTTTTGAACTGTTGCATCATCTATAATTTTAGCTGTTGGAGAAGAAGCAAAACGAGCATAATAGGGACTAGCTTGGCCTAATGGTACGCCAGCAGGATTTCCGTAACCAGCAGCTAATAAGTGAAAACTCTTAGCGCCAGGTACTCCTAAGTTATTAAAAGGACCAGCCAAAAGAGTTGTTACTTCTGTTGTCGGTGGTCCAGAAACCTGTCCAACCGGAGATGTTGTAGACCCAGTATAATAAAATCGTGGTCCTTGAATTTGAAATCCGCCAAAAAGCAATCCTCCGATATTATCAGCCATGTATGGGATTTTAAATTCTCCACCACCTACTAAAGCAAATTGCGAGGCTAAAATGTTAGGATAGGATATTTTTTGTCCTTCCATAAAAAGAGCACCATCGGTATAACCAGCAGTAAGTGAATTTCCTAAAGAAACAAATTTTGAAAAATCAGCTGAACCAGCGGTTAGTGGTAAACCATCAGATGAATTGTAAGTAACTACATCTTCATCTTCACTACAAGCTACAAAGGTTAACGAAACCAAGAATAGCCATTTGAAATTTTTTATCATAATTTTTTAATTTTAATTTATATTGTTAGATTATGGATTGATTGTCCAAGAAGCAAAATATTGTTGACCTACAGCACCAGCGCCAATAACTTGAATGAATTCATTACTTCCTATATTAGCAGCACCAACTTTTATAGTTGATTTTAAGCTAGGAATAGTATAATTAATTTGAGCGTCAAAAACTGTAATTGCATCAATCATACCATCTGCAAATGTAGATTGCCATAAATACTCATCACTCCATCTTCCACTAATATTGAATCCGAAGTTTTTGAATACATTGTCATTACTAATAGATCCTTTAACTCTGTGTTTTGGGGTATTAAATCCTGCTTCAAAACTTGGGTCTTTAGCTTGATCAAAATCAAATTGTGCATAGTTATAATTGGCAGAGATTTCAAAATTAGATGGTAATCTATAAGAAGCTCCAATTCCAAATCCAAGAGATTGAATTTCGACATCGGTATTGGTATACAACTGATAAACCCTAGTATCGCCATTTGCTACTGCTAAAACAGATTGTTCAGTTGAAACTCCTGGATTTGGTGTTCCGCCAGGTCCTGTTAAAGTAATGTTATCGGTTGCTGTTCCGTAATAAGGAGCTACAACATTTAAATTTCCAATGAAGTCATTGTAAATATTATAATAACCATTAATGTCATAAGAGAATTTTTTTACTTGACCTCTATAACCTAATTCAATAGCTTTTACCGTTTCAGGTTTAACAAAATCAACATTTGTTTTTTTTAACAAGGCTGTAGCACCTTGAAAATTTCCTGTTGAAGCAAGGGCAGCAAAAGCTTGAGCAGAAGCAACAGTATAGGAGTTAAAATAAGCATTGTTACCATTTAAAGTAACTGTTGAAGTTGGAATACCGCCATTTAAAGCAGTAAGAATTGCTTGACCTGTTGCAGATATAGTTCCATTAAAACCTCCACCACCTCTTATTTCTGAGAAACGTAATAAGTTGTCGGGAGCAGATCCAAGTAGCACTGCACTACCTACATTAAAACCTATGTATTGATCTTGAGTTGTTGGGTTACGGAAACCTGTTTGGAAAGATGCTCTAAAATTATGATTTTTAGTAGCACCAGCAGAATATACTGCAGATACTCTTGGAGAAAAATTACCATCAAAATTTTGCGCTTTATCATAACGAACAGATCCAGTAAGCTTTAATCTATCTTCTAGTAATTTTTTCTGAACTTGAGAATACAAACCATATTCATTGTAACTAATTCCACTATCTTTATCAGTATAAATTCTACCAAATGAATTCAGATCGTATAATCTATACGAACCACCCACTTGAATTTCAGCAAATTTTATGATATCTCTAAAATTATAATTGGCATCTGAGTGGTAAATTTTAGAATTATCTACCAATTTAGATCCAGTTAAAATATCAGGATCGGCTATTACTCTATCAAAAGCAGCTTTAAATCCAGGAGTTCCAGGGATTAATCTACCAGTATCTGCTACTCCTCTTGCTGCAGCATGAGCTTGTTGTGGAGTTGCACCTGCTAAAGTTGAAGTTACATAAGCTCCAGCGTATTGACCAAACCAAGTGCTGTTTGGTTTCCATGCATTGTTTATATTAAGACCTGTAAAACGCATATCATACGATTTACCACCATCTTCAGTTGTAAAATAACCTCTCACAAAAAAGTTTTTCCCTGTAAATTCTAATTTATGTTGTTGCATAAAGAAATTATTCAAATAATATCTACTAGCTCCTTGATAAATGGCATTACCAAATCCGAATTTAGATTGCCAGATAATTTCAACATCCTTTAATTTAGCATTATTTGCCCATGGTTTGAAATGTAATGAAAAATCAACTTTCGTATTTCTTGATTTATAATCTGTTAAGTCTACTTCATTATACCCTGTTCTCGAAACGTTTTCATTTGGTAAAATAGCATTAAAAGCGGTAAACTGAGTTGGTGTAATTGCTCCTGCATTTAACAATCCTTGAGCAACCGCCTTAATATTTGTTGAGGCTTCATCACCATGAACATTGATACCATTATAGTTGTGATGACTTCTGTCTCTTCCAGGAATAGTAAGGTCGTTATAATCGGTAGCATACCAATCGGTTCCTTTCATGAAAGTAAAATTGGCTTTTGCGGCAAAATGGGGGCTAAACACTTTAGCAACTCTTACTCCATAATCATAATAATCATTTGAACCAGCAGCTATTTGATTCGTTTGACCATATTTAACATAAGCAGTTACGCCTTCGCTAGTAAAAGGACTTTTACTATTCATAAATAGAATCCCATTAAATGCATTTGCCCCATACAATGCAGAAGAGGCTCCAGGCAAAAGTTCTACATTTTGGACATCGATTTCAGAAATTCCGATTAAGTTACCCAAAACGAAATTTAGTAATGGAGAAGAGTTATCCATTCCGTCTACTAATTGCATAAAACGATTGTTAGAAATAGTAGCAAAACCACGGGTGTTAATTGACTTGAAAGACATGCTACTGGTATTCATGTGAACTTCTTTCAAATTTTCAAGTCCATCATAGAAAGTTGGTGAAGCCGTTTTTTTGATGTCTTTGATGGTCATTCTCTCAATAGTAACGGGAGATTCCCTAACCCGTTCAGGAGCTCTAGAAGCCGAAACTACAATTTCATCCAATTGTGTGTCTTCGCTTGCCAGTATAGCAGAAACGTTTTGATTGCTAGAGGTTACTTCTACTTTTTGAGTTCCAAAACCGACACTTGATATTTCAATTGAAAAGGGTGGTTTTTTAGAAGTTTTTAAAGTAAAGTCTCCGTTTGCATCTGAAACGGTTCCAGAAGTGTCTCCGGCAACTTTTATGTTGGCTCCGGAAATGGGTTGGTTTTTACTGTCTTTTACCGAACCTGAAATTGAACTTTGCGCAAAAGAAATGCTGCAAAAGAACAATGACAAAATAAAATAGTACATCTTCATTAGGTTATAATTTTGTTGGTTTAAGTAGCCAAAATACAATTTTTTTTAATATTCGTAACAAACACTAAGTATTTTTTCCATATAAACAATTAACAACCTAGATACCGAATATTTACTAATTATTGAATGTTTAGTATTTAAGAAATAATCTTCATTTTTTAATGAAATGTAATTAACTCGCCTTTGTATAATGTTTATAAGTAGTTATTCTACTGTAACTGATTTTGCTAAATTTCGGGGTTGATCGACATTACAACCTCTCATAACAGCGATGTGATAGGAAAGTAATTGCAAAGGGATTGTGGTTAATAGCGGAGATAACGCATCAGAAGTTTCAGGAATTTCAATAACGTGATCGGCTAATTCTTTTACTTGTGTATCACCTTTGGTAACAATGGCAATAATTTTTCCGCTTCGCGATTTAATTTCTTGAATATTACTCACCACTTTGTCGTAATGACCTTGTTTGGGAGCAATAACTACAACAGGCATTTTCTCGTCGATTAAAGCAATTGGTCCGTGTTTCATTTCGGCAGCAGGATAACCTTCAGCATGGATATACGATATCTCTTTTAGTTTCAATGCTCCTTCTAATGCTACAGGGAAATTATAACCGCGTCCTAAATAAAGACAATTAGGAGCGTCTTTATAAATAGCAGCGATTGATTTAGCGATGTCGTTGGTGGTTTTTAAGGCTTCGGCAACTTTTTCTGGAATTACTTCTAGTTCTTGTAAATACCTATGAAAATCGGAATTGGACATTGTGCCTTTTGCTTTTGCTAATCGCAAAGCAATCATTGTTAAAACCGTAATTTGTGTTGTAAATGCTTTTGTGGATGCTACTCCAATTTCTGGACCAGCGTGGGTGTATGCTCCAGCATTAGTTTCGCGTGATATAGAAGAACCAACTACATTACATACGCCAAAAACAAAAGCGCCTTTTTCTTTGGCTAATTTTATAGCAGCTAAAGTATCGGCAGTTTCACCCGATTGTGAAATGGCTATAATTACATCGTTGCTAGAAATAATTGGATTTCGGTACCTAAATTCGGATGCATATTCGACTTCAACCGGAATTCTGGCAAATTCTTCAATAACGTATTCTGCAACTAATCCGGCATGCCAAGAAGTTCCGCAGGCAATAATTATTATTCTATCAGCATGTAAAAACTTCTCAAGATTGTCTTCCACTCCAGCCATTTGAATGATGCCGCTATTGGCGTGAAGTCGACCTCTATATGTATCTTTAATAACGCTGGGTTGCTCATAAATTTCTTTGAGCATAAAATGATCGTAACCTCCTTTTTCAATTTGCTCTAAATTCATTTGCAATTCTTGAACGTAAGGATCGACTAAAGCATCATCTTTAATTCTTCTAATTTTTAAAGGCTTGTGCAAACTAACAATTGCCATTTCTTCATCTTCAAGATAAATAGCATTTGAAGTATATTCGATAAAAGGCGTAGCATCGGAAGCAATAAAAAATTCATTTTCTCCAATTCCAATTGCTAATGGACTTCCCAAACGAGCCACAATTATTTCATCTGGATTTTGCTTATCAAAAACGCAAATAGCATAAGCACCAACCACTTGGTTTAAGGCAACCTGAACGGCTTTTCCTAATTTTAAATTGTCTTTTTTCTGAATCTCTTCGATAAGATTTACCAATACTTCAGTATCGGTATCGGAATAAAAAGTATAACCTCTTTTTAGTAATTCTTCTTTTAGAGGTGCGTAGTTTTCTATAATTCCGTTATGGATAATGGCAAGATTCCCCGAATTGGATAAATGCGGATGCGAATTAATATCATTAGGAACACCATGAGTTGCCCAACGCGTGTGACCCATTCCAATAGTTCCTTTTGTTACTTGTTCTTTTATGGATTTTGTTTCTAAGTCAGAAACTTTTCCTTTTGTTTTGGATATTTTTAAATCGGCACCATCATAAAGCATGATACCAGCACTATCGTATCCTCTGTATTCTAGTCGCTTTAATCCTTTTATGATTAAGGGATAGGCGTCTCTAAATCCGATATATCCAACAATTCCACACATAAATTTTAGTATTAATCGGGTTTTGTATATACAATTTCTAGTTGTAATCTTTTATCATAGTTAACTGCGTCTGAACCTGAACTTGGAACGTTGTTTCCAAATAGAATGGTTCCTAACGGATTAGCAACAGACATTGCAGGTACAAATTTTGAATTTGTTCCTATATAAGGAAAAGGATTTAAAGCTTTGAAATTTGGAATGGAATTGATGTTTTCGGTAACTACTAATCCTAATTTTACATTGGTAGAATCTTTCACTACGTTAGTTCCTCCGTGTTTTATTAAATTTCGAATGTGATTGGTAATTCGTATTTTGTATTTAGTTCCTCTATCAGTAACACTCACTTTTTGAATAATTCCGCTGTGAATTAATTTATTGAATTTCGGATTTAAATTTGTCGATGAATCAAAATAATAATCAATCAAAGGTCTTTTATTAGTATAGTCATATAAATAAATGCGATTGGGTTCAAAACTAA
>JAYVFV010000141.1:0-12026 GCA_043772885.1 Flavobacteriales bacterium | reverse complement strand
ATCCTTTGATTAAAATAGTGCTGTTTTCGACATTCCTATTCTTTATAAAATCAGATAAATTTTCAAATGTTTTAAAAAAATGAAAATTGCTTTTAAGTACTTTATTGCTAAGAAAATCGGGACCAACGAAACAACATTCGATACGGTTTTCTTTTAGTAATGAATCGACTATGATTTTATGTTCTGTTAAACTTTCATGTCCCAATTCAAACATATCGCCAATAATGATTAGTTTATTAGTTTTATCCAGTTGTATGAAATTTTCCAAAGCCACTGCCATACTGCTCGGATTAGCATTATAAGCATCGAGGATAATTGTATTCGTTCCTTTAGTAATTAATTGCGATCGATTGTTCTCCGGAATGTAACTCTCAATAGCGTTTTTAATATCATTATTAGAGATGTTAAAGTATTTTCCGATAGTTATCGCGGCAATGATATTATTAGCGTTATAAAGCCCAATTAAATGCGATTTAACAAAAGTATCATCCAATTCGATAGCAACAAACGGATTGGCCGTCACACTTTTGATATAAACAAAAGCCTTCGCCTCAATTTGACTAAATGTGATGGTTTCTATATCTTTTGATTTAGCGACTTGAATTACATCATCATTGTTTACGAATGCTTTTTTATGTTTATCTCTAAGAAAGACATACATTTCGCTTTTTCCTTTTATAACCCCTTCTACTCCACCAAAACCTTCCAAATGTGCTTTTCCAAAATTGGTAATATAACCAAAATCGGGTTGTGCAATTTTACATAAAAATTCAATTTCTTTTTGATGATTGGCACCCATTTCAACGATGCCGATTTCGGTTGCTGTCGAAAAAGATAATAATGTTAGCGGAACTCCGATGTGATTGTTTAGATTTCCAACGGTAGCTTTTGTATTGAATTTTTTAGACAATACCACGTTAATTAACTCCTTTGTAGTTGTTTTTCCGTTGCTTCCAGTTAATGCGATAATAGGCAAATTTAAATACGTTCTGTGGTAGGCTGCTAATTCTTGCAATGTGATTAAACTGTCTTTTACGAGGATTGTTCTATCATCAATACAATAAGCTTCATTATCTATAATCACATAAGAAGCACCTTTTTCTATAGCTTCTTTTGCAAACGTATTGGCGTCAAATCGTTCTCCTTTAATAGCTACAAAAAGGGAATTGGGTTCAATTTTTCTAGTGTCAATAGAAACCGAATTACATTTTAAAAATAAAGTATGAATTTCTTGAATGTTCATAGTTAGATTCGTTTTAAAAAATAAAAGCCCTAACTAAAGGGCTTCTATTGTGAAAAAACAATTAAATTATCTTTTATTTCTTGCTGATTTCTTTTTATCTGCTTTTGGTCCAACTCTCGACATTGCACATCTAAATCCAATGTAGTCTGTTGCCATATCTTGAGGGAAATATCTTCTTTGCGCTGGATCTAACCAATACGCTCTATCTCTCCATGAACCTCCTTTATAAACTCTAACGTCATCGTTTACAAGAGTAGTTCTTTTATTCGATTTATCATATTTACGAGTCATATTTCCTAAACTATCAACACTTACATTGTGTTGCGGAGAATCGTACATTCTTTGATTATCTTTTAATTTCGCGTCTTCTTCTGAAGATCCAAAGTCGAAATAACGAGACGATTGTTTATCACCATCTCTATAATTTTTTTCATTACTCTTATCAAAGTTTTGTCTTAAATACGTTTCGTTTTCATCAACGGGTACTTGAGCAATTTGACCTGGATAATTTTTAGCCATTACTTTACCATTTGGTAATGTGTCGTAAGCTTGTGTTTCTGCAGTAACCAATTCTACTTTACCGTCGTCGCCAATTTTATTTTTAACGTAAACATTTCCTCTGTAGTAATTAAAGTCATTCGCTTCATCATCAACTATTGGACGGTACACATCGGCAACCCATTCGGCAACATTACCAGCCATATCATACAAACCAAAATCATTTGGAGGATACGATTTAACTTTATTCGTAATATCGGCACCGTCATCAGACCAACCTGCTATACCACCGTAATCTCCTTTGCCTTGCTTAAAGTTAGCCAATTGGTCGCCTTTAATTTTTCTTTTTCCAGCACGTGTATAACTACCAGACCAAGGGTATTTCTTTTGCCCTTTGTAAATGTTGTATTCTCTTTGACCAACATCTGCTGCGGCTGCATATTCCCATTCTGCTTCTGTTGGAAGACGGTATTCTGGTAAAATGATTCCAGATGTTTTTTGAGCATACAAGTTTTTAGGTTCTTGTGTTACTCCTTTTGCATTTTTCACACCACCTTTTCCTTTTCCTTTAGCACCTTTTCTTCCTTTTAGAACAATTTCTTCATTACCACCAAATGTTTTTGATGGAGCAGCAAGATAGGTTTCCGTATCAAACGAAGCGTCTGCTTTTGTATCGGTAAGCTTGGCATCTTTCTTTAAGTATCCTGATTTTTCAAGTATCGATTCATTCACACGATTGGTTCTCCATTTTGCATATTCAGATGCTTGAAGCCAATTCACTCCAACTACTGGATATTCTGCATAGGCAGGATGTCTTAAATAGTTATTGGTCATTGTTTCATTGTATCCCAATCGGTTTCTCCATACCAAAGTATCGGGAGATGCACCTATATAAATGTTTTTGTAATTTTCTTCTTCTGGAGGGAAAACTCTTTTCATCCAATCAAGATACTCCATGTACATTAAATTGGTTACTTCGGTTTCGTCCATATAAAAAGATTGCACGTGTTGTTGATTTGGAGTGTTGTTCCAATCGTGCATCGGATCATCTTGAACTTTACCCATTGTAAATGTTCCTCCTTCAACTAAAACTAAACCTGGTCCAGTTGCCTGCTTCTTAAAGTTGGAAGCGTATTGAAAACCACCTTTCTTATCGTTTATTTTCCACCCTGTTGCTTTTGAAGCATTTTTTGAACTTCCTTTTTTACTACAACTAGCAAAACCAACAATTAATACTAACGATAGTAATAATTTAATAGCCATAATTTTGTTTACTTTCATACTCTTAATAGGTAATAAATTTCGAGGCGCAATATAATAAATATCTATTAAATGGCAACATCTTTATTAATTTTTAAAAAAAATCTATTTTGCGAATTTGTAATTCCCTCAGATAACGATTAGATATATAATTTATTGTTTAAATGTATGTAAAATATTATTTTTATGTTTGCAATATTTGTAAAAACATTACGTTAGTACTTGATGAAAAAAATTTCACTTTTTCTATATTTTATAATACATTCCTATAGTTTTGCTCAACAGCAAGGCATTATAACTATTGTTTGGAATGACAAAATATCGTATGCTAATAGCGATTTTTCGGTGAAAATTCCGCAATTTAATTCGGATAGTTTTAATTATGACGACTCCAAAAAACAGTTGCTGTATTCTTTAAAAATTCCATCTTCCAATTTAATTGACGAAAGTTCCCTTCAAATAACCAACATTATTTATGAAACTATTGATGAATTAAAGTTAGGCGAATTGTCGAAAAAAAATATTCCAACAACAATTAAAGCAAAAGTTGAAAATTGTATTTCTAGAGATCAAATAATTGCGATACTTTCTTTTTCACCAATTATTAAAGAAGAAAATAGCTATAAAAAAATACTTTCACTGACTTATAATTATACCTATGCAACCAATTCCAATCGATTAAATGCACCACCTAATAATGTAACATCCATTACAAATTCGGTTTTAAGTTCGGGTGCATGGTATCGTTTTTATGTAGAAAAATCGGGTGTTTATCGAATATCCAAATCCTTTTTAAACGAGTTAGGTATAGCAACTGATGGTGTCGATCCGAAGAAAATAAAAATTTATGGTAGCGGAGGAAGAATGGTTCCTTTAGCAAACAGCACTCCTTATCCAAACGATTTAGAAGAAAATGCCATTCAAGTTGTAGGGGAAACTGACGGTATTTTTAACAATGAAGATTACATTCTGTTTTATGCAGAAGGTATGGATAATTGGAGTGACGAAAACAAAACACACATTAATTTATACAGCAATAAAGCGTATTACTATATCACTACAAATGGCGGATTTGGTAAAAGAATAGCGCCATTTGCACAACCATCAGCAAGTAGTACTTTAACGCTTACTTCCTTTGATGATTATCAATTTCACGAAGTAGATTTAAACAACATTGGCCGTTTGGGAAGAATTTGGTTTGGCGAATCGTTTAATATCGATGACGAACAAGAATTCGATTTTAGTTTTCCGAATATTGTTCCGTCTGCCACAACTACAATTGCCATTCATGTTGGCGGAAACGCTTTTGTGGCAACTAAATTTAGCACCGCTGTTAATGCACAAGCTTTGCCCGATATGACTTTAGGATTGGTGCAACTCAATTCGGGTTCTGTTGCAAGTGAGTCGCAATTACCTCAAAACACTACCATTACAACAACACCAAATTACACAGTGAAATTAACTTTTGATGATGGTGGCGTTCCTACATCAAAAGGATTTCTCGATTACATCGCCATAAAAGCAAAAAGTGGTTTAACAGGATACGGGAAACAATTCCGTTTTCAATACAACAATACCATAAGTGAAGTAGGTACAATTGCCCAATACCAATTTAATAATTCCTCTGGAATTGGTCAAGTTTGGGATGTTACCGACATTTATAACGCCACAACAATTGTAAATAATAGTGGCTCAAATTTAACTTTTAAAGCTACTTTAGGTTCCAAAAAATACATTGCTTTAGATTCAAATGATTACTACAGTCCGTTAAAAGACCAACAAACCAGAGTGGCGAACCAAGATATAAAAGGAACCATCTTTTTAGACAGTCAAGGTGCTTTTAAAGACATCGATTATCTCATCGTAACGCCAAGTGCATTAAATCCACAAGCCGAAAAACTAGCCAATTTTCATAGAAATTACTCTGGTTTAAATGTAAAAGTAGTTAATTTAGAAGCTATTTATCAGGAATTTTCATCAGGAAAACAAGATATCGGAGCTATTCGAAACTTAGTAAAATACGTCTATCAAAATGCTTCAACTCCGAGTAAAAAAGTAAAATACTTAAATCTTTTTGGCGATGCTTCTTTCGATTTTAAAGATCGTATTTCAAACAACACTAACATCGTTCCCATTTATCATTCGTTAGACAGTTATTCCTCTGGCGTTTCCTCATTCGCATCGGATGATTTTTTTGGTTATATGGATGCTAATGAAGGAGAAGTTTTTCTCTTCTCAAGTTATGCAGCCGACATTGCTGTTGGAAGAATGATAGTTTCGTCTGTACAACAAGCCGATGAAATGGTCAATAAAGTAATTGATTATTATGACTTAAAATCCTATGGAAGTTGGCGAAATAATTTTGTCACCATATCCGATGATGCCGATCAACCTGGAGACGGTTCGCTTCAATTCAATCAAAACCAGGTAACCGATGAAATCGCTGTTGAAAATCCAACGGTAAACACCAAAAAGATTTTTTTAGATGCCTATCAGCAAACCAGTACTGCTGGAGGTGACAGGTATCCTAAAGCGAAAGAAGACATTCAAAATGCTTTTGAGAAAGGCGCTTTGGTTTTTAATTATTTAGGTCATGGCGGAGAAGACGGATTAACTGGCGAACGAATTTGGGATAAGTTAGATGGATTAAACTTTTTTAATAAATATCGATATCCACTTTTTATTACCATTACTTGCGAGTTTTCACGCTTTGATAATCCACTTCGACCAACCGCTGGAGAATATACGTATTTGAATCCAAAAGGCGGCGCAATTGCCATGATTACCACCACACGTTCGATAGGTTATGCATTTGGTTTTAATAAATCGATTACAAAAAACCTATATACTTTAGGATCACAACCCTTTAAATCGATTGCAGAAGTATTGCGCGTTTCTAAAGATCAAAACAACAATTACTCCGATACCAAAGTGGCTTTATATATTGGCGATCCTGCTTTAATGCTAGCAATACCTAAACCAAAAGTAGTATTAACAAAAATAAATGACGTTCCAATTAATCAACCAATAGCCGATTTTCAAGCGTTGGCCTTTGTCAAAATTTCGGGAGAAGTTCAAGATGAATTGGGCAATCTAATGTCTATTTATAATGGCGAATTAGCTGTAAATATCTTTGACAAAAATTACAATAAAACTACTTTTAATAATGACAATTATAGTCCACCCATGACTTTCAACAATCTTGGTGAAACTATTTTTAGAGGAAATGCTTCCATAAACGGCGGACAATTTGAATTCGGATTTGTAGTTCCGAGAGATATTAAAATTCCATTAGGAAATGGAAGAATTAGTTTTTATTCTAAAAGGAATCAACTATTACTTGATAAATCAGGCTACAATACCGACATTAAAATTGGAGGAATTGACATTAACGCAGTTGCCGATGTAACAGCTCCAAAAGTGCGTTTGTATATGAATGACGAAACGTTTGTAAATGGCGGAATCACTAACGAATCACCTTTTTTTCTTGCTTTTCTTGAAGACGAACACGGTATCAATACAGCAAGCGGAATCGGTCATGATATAGTTGCGATTTTAGATGGTGATGAAACCAATCCGTATATTTTAAATGATTACTACGAAACCGAATTGGATGATTTTACGAAAGGAAAAATCCGTTTTCCTTTCCGAAATTTAGCATTGGGATTACACACCATAACTTTTAAAGCTTGGGATGTTTATAACAATTTCATTTCAGCAGAAATACAGTTCATAGTAGTTGGAGATGAAACCGTTACATTAACAAACGTTCTTAATTATCCCAATCCGTTTGTCAACTATACGCAATTTTGGTTTACTCACAATAGGCCTTATGAACCGTTAGATGTTCAAGTTCAAATCATAACTATAACAGGGAAAATTGTCAAAACAATTAATCAAAATGTATATACCGATGGCTTTTTATCAAGAGAAATCAATTGGGATGGCAAAGACGACTTTGGCGACAAAATCGGAAAAGGCGTTTATATCTATAAATTAATTGTTAAATCGACGCTTACAAATGAAAAGTCGGAAAAAATTGAAAAACTTGTAATCCTGTAATAAAACACTATATTTGTTAACCATTTTTAAAATTTATGAAAAAGATTTCTATTTTACTAGTATTAGTATTCGCAACAACACAAACATTAAGAGCCCAAGATCGAGTAATTACTACAGGAGTTCCCTTTTTATTAATAGCAGCAGACGCACGTGCTGCCGGTTTAGCCGATCAAGGTGTTGCAACAACTGCCGACAATTTTTCGCAACAATGGAATCCAGCAAAATATGCCTTTGCAACCGATAAACAAGGTTTTTCAGTTAGTTATACACCCTACCTTACCCAATTGGTAAACGACATTTCTTTAGGTCAAGTAAACTATTACAATCGTTTTAATGAGCGTAGTGCCGTTGGTGTAAGTTTGCGATATTTTGGTTTAGGTGAAATTGAATTAAGACAAAATTTTGATGACGTACCAAATGTTGTAAAACCAAATGAATTGGCGTTTGACGCTTCGTATTCGTTAAAATTAAGCAATTCATTTGCCATGTCAGTTGCTGGTAGATATATTCGTTCGAACCTTAAAATTGCAGATGCTACAACCGATTCGAAACCAGCTAGTAGTTTTGCATTTGATGTAGCGGGTTATTTTCAATCGGAAGAAATTGCTTTTAATGAATTTAATGGGAGGTACCGTTTGGGATTCAATTTCCAAAATATGGGTCCAAAAATTAGTTATGATAATGACCAAAATGATATTAATTCTAACTTCTTACCCGCTAATATGCGTCTTGGTGGCGCTTTTGATTTTGTTTTAGACGAATACAACAAAGTAACAGCAAGTGTAGAATTTACTAAATTATTGGTTCCTACGCCACAAGATCCTGATTTAGATGGAGATGGCGTTATAACAAGTGATGAAAGAGCTCAAAATAATGATGACTACAGATCGATAAGTTGGGTTTCTGGTATATTTTCTTCTTTTGGTGATTCACCCGATGGATTTGGTGAAGAATTTAAAGAATTCACGTACTCTGCTGCTGCTGAATATACCTATCAAGATTCGTTTGCTTTTCGTTTGGGATATTTCCATGAAAGTCCAGTAAAAGGAGCGAGACAATTTTTCTCTTTGGGAGCCGGATTCAAATACAACGTTGTTAAAGTAGATGTATCGTACTTGTTCTCTGCATCTAAAGTAAAAAACCCTTTAGAAAACACCTTACGCTTTTCGCTGTCATTTAATTTTGGTGACAAATACGATGAATACTAGAGTGATGTAAATTATATAACAATCCAAATTTCTTAATCGAAGTTTGGATTTTTTTTCCGCTATAACGAATGAAGTCGCCACTAACATTTTTTTTGCAAAAAAAAACACCAATAAATAAATGGAGATTCCATATATGACCTATAAAAATTAAATTTCGCATATATGAAAGAAATTAAAATTGAAACTATAATTGAAGTATTTAATGGCATTACTGATTTACCCTCAGAAGTGCAATCTTTAATGCTTCAAGCCATTGAAACACGAAAGAATGCTTATGCTCCGTATTCGAAATTTAGAGTAGGCGCAGCCATTTTGCTAGAAAACGGAAAAGTTGTTTTAGGATCCAATCAAGAAAATGCTGCCTATCCTTCTGGATTGTGTGCCGAAAGAGTTGCTATTTTTCAAGCAGGAGCCATTTATCCAAATGTAAAAATTCTAAAGTTAGCGATTACAGCAGCATCCGACACGAATCCGACAGTTTCTCCAATTCCTCCATGTGGTGGTTGTCGCCAAGCCATTGCCGAATACGAATTCAAACAAGAAACGCCAATCGAAATTTATTTTATGGGCGAAAAAGGAGTAATATATAAATCACATTCCATCACTAATTTATTGCCGCTTTCGTTTGATAAAACCTCTTTGTAAGCTAAAACGATATAGTTGGTAATAATCACATTTGCTAATTAATAAATTGACAATTTAAGTACTATAAATTTTCACATCTACAATCATTATCTTACTTTTGCATTTCGACTATTCGGAACGCAATTTTTTATTTAGTAAAAACTTGTTACAATACACTAATCAATAGTAATCATAGATTCATAAAAAATGAAACCAATTACAAAAGAAACGTACCTAAAATGGTATGAGGACATGCAGTTTTGGAGAAAATTTGAAGACAAATTAGCATCTGTTTATATTCAACAAAAAGTTAGAGGTTTTTTACATTTATACAACGGACAAGAAGCCGTTCTTGCCGGCGCAATTCACGCAATGGATTTGTCAAAAGATAAAATGATTACCGCATATCGTAACCACGTACAGCCAATTGCGATGGGCGTTGATCCTAAAAGAGTGATGGCTGAACTGTACGGAAAAGTAACTGGAACTTCGAAAGGAATGGGCGGTTCGATGCACATTTTCTCAAAAGAACATGGATTTTTTGGTGGCCACGGAATTGTTGGAGCTCAAATTCCAGTCGGAGCCGGAATGGCATTTGCCGATAAATATTTCAATACTGGCGGCGTTACTCTGACTTATTTTGGAGATGGCGCAGCACGTCAAGGTTCACTTCACGAAGCGTTTAATATGGCAATGTTATGGAAACTTCCGGTAGTTTTTATTTGTGAAAACAACGGATATGCGATGGGAACTTCTGTAGAAAGAACTGCCAATCATACCGATATTTGGAAATTAGGCTTAGGTTATGAAATGCCTTGCGGACCCGTAGACGGAATGAATCCTGTAAAAGTTGCCGATGCCATGCAAGAAGCCATTGACAGAGCAAGAAGAGGTGACGGACCCACATTTTTAGAAATGAAAACGTACCGTTATAGAGGACACTCAATGTCAGACGCGCAACTCTATAGAAGTAAAGAAGAAGTGGAAGAATATCGAAAAATTGATCCAATCACTCAAGTTTTAGACATCATTAAAGATGAAAAATACGCTACTGAAAAGGAAATTGAAGCCATCGACCTAAGAGTTAAAAACTTAGTTGATGAATGCGAAAAATTTGCAGAAGAATCTCCGTTTCCGGAAGTGCAACAATTGTACGATGTGGTTTACGAACAAGAAAATTATCCTTTCATTTCTCATAGATTATAATTATGGCTACAGTAATAAACATGCCTCGTTTGAGCGATACTATGACAGAAGGAACTGTTGCAACTTGGCTTAAAAAAGTAGGTGATACCATTAAAGAAGGTGACATTTTAGCCGAAATCGAAACCGATAAAGCGACGATGGAGTTCGAATCTTTTAATTCCGGAACGCTATTGCACATCGGAATTCAAGCAGGACAATCAGCTCCAGTAGATTCTCTTTTAGCGATTATCGGAAATGAAGGAGAAGATATTTCTGCTTTATTAAGCCCCCTAGCCCCCAACGGGGGAACAAAAACAGACACAAGTACTGTTGAAGAAACACCACAACCGACAACCAACAACCAACAACCGACAACTTTACCAACTGGAGTAAAAGTAATCACAATGCCACGGCTAAGTGACACGATGACGACAGGAACAGTGGCAACTTGGTTGAAAAAAGTAGGTGACGAAATAAAAGAAGGCGATATATTAGCCGAAATCGAAACCGATAAAGCAACAATGGAATTCGAATCATTCAACTCCGGAACTTTATTATTCATCGGTATTCAAGAAGGCGAATCGGCGCCAGTAGATAGCGTTTTAGCAATTATAGGTCCTGCAGGAACAGACATTACAGGAATTGCAGAAAACTATTCAAAATCAGAAGCACCAGTAGCTAAAGTTGTATCAACGTCAACCGACAACAGTCAACCGACAACTGACAACCGACAACCCACAACCGATTCAAGAATATTCGCTTCCCCATTGGCAAAACAAATAGCATCTGCTAAAGGAATCAATATTTCGCAAGTAAAAGGATCCGGTGAAAACGGAAGAATTATAAAAAGTGATGTAGAAAACTATACCGCTTCAGCACCCATTTCTACTCCAACTCAACCAACAACCAACAACCAACAACCGACAACAGTTGTAAAACCATTTGTTCCAGCAGGAGAACAATATTCAGAAAAAATTCCAAATTCAACCATGCGAAAAGTGATTGCAAAGCGTTTATCGGAATCGATTTTCACAGCACCACATTACTACTTGACTATTGAAGTAACGATGGATGAAGCTATGAAATCGAGAGCTACTATCAATACAATTCCAGATACCAAAGTGTCTTTCAATGACATGGTTATCAAAGCATGTGCAATGGCATTGAAAAAACATCCACAAGTCAATTCGCAATGGGCAGACGATGCCATTACTATTAATTACCATGTGAACATTGGAGTTGCTGTTGCCGTTGATGACGGATTAGTAGTTCCCGTATTGAAATTTGCAGACCAAATGAGTCTGTCTCAAATTGGCGGAAACGTTAAAGATTTGGCTGGAAGAGCAAAAATCAAAAAACTACAACCTGCCGAAATGGAAGGAAGTACGTTTACCGTTTCTAATTTAGGTATGTTCGGAATTACCGAATTCACTTCAATTATTAATCAACCAAATTCTGCCATCCTTTCTGTTGGAGCCATCGTTGAAAAACCAGTGGTAAGAAACGGACATATCGTAGTTGGAAACACCATGAAAGTAACTTTAGCATGCGATCACCGAACGGTGGATGGTGCAACAGGAGCACAATTTTTACAAACGTTACGAACGTTTTTAGAGAATCCGGTTACGATGTTGGCTTAATTCAAACAACATAAAAAAAATATAAATCCTGCCGTTTAGAGCAGGATTTTTCTATTTTTTATTCTTTTCCTCAATCCACTTCGACATGTATTTGGTACTCGAAAGCAGATGATGCTGTAACATCGAACCCATGAAATTAGCTTTTCGATGTTGAGATAATTCATTCAAAAGAGAATGCAATCTATTTATAAAATCGTTTTCAAAAAGTGATTTTTTATAGCGTTGTTCTAAAATTACAAAACCATTTTCTTGACATTTTTGCCAAAGATTTTTATCCTGATAAAGTGTAACTGCGGCAGTTGTAAA